>JARGFH010000030.1 GCA_029210695.1 Acidimicrobiia bacterium | reverse complement strand
GATCAACAAACCAGAGGAGGACACGCCGACCCAATGAAACAATGAACCGTCTGTCTCAAAAAGCTTGACAAGTTCCGGCTGCCTCGAATCCGACCCCGACTACGGGCTGTACGACCTGGCGACGGGTGAGCGCCTCGACGACGTGCCTCCTGTTCGAGAAGGGCAAACGAACCTCGAGTCGGCGGTGATGGTGTTGGAGGACGGCGTCTGGAAGGTGTCAGATTTTCAAGGACAGGTGGATTTCGCATGCGAGTTCGCACCAACCGATCGGGGCTTGCCCACGGTCTGATGTTGCTGGCGCTGATAGCGCTGGTGGCGACGCTGGTACCTGCTCCGCCCGCGCTCGCAGACCACTGCTCAGGGAGTGGGGACATCAAGGACCGGGGTGGCGACGTCGTGGGCGAATGCCACGGGATTGTTCCCGGTGAGCCCGAGACCTACACGATGCACGAGCTGTGGGACTACTACTGCGACGCGGCCGGGCCTTTCCAGGAGGGCGACGAGGTCGGCTTCTACGAGGTCGGTCCGGTCGAACCCGACGAGATCGAGTTGTTCGGTCTCGACCCGACCGGCGAGTACGTGTGGTACGACGTCATCTGCTGGCACGACGGGCGGGGGGACATCGAGATCCAGATCATCGTCGAGGTGACGCCGGGCGTCCCGCCGGAGGTGATTCGGGACATCGCAGCAGCTCGCCTGGAGCCGCCTCCTCCGGCCCCGGAGACCAGTCCTCCGCTGGCCGCCGAGACTTTCGTTCAAGTTCCGACGTGGCTGTGGCTCGATCCGGCGTATTGGTCGCCGCTGGAGGCATCCGAGACCCGTGGCGTGGTCACAGTGACCGTGCTGGCCACCCCGACCCGCGCCACTTGGGCGATGGGTGACGGCGGTGAGACTACGTGCTTCGGGCCGGGTGTCGCCTGGACGCCGGGCGCCGCTGAGGACGCCACGGACTGCGCTCACACCTACGAGCACAGCTCGTACGGGGAGCCGGACGGTCGTTTCGATGCCTCGGTGACGGTCAGCTGGGAGTTCGAGTGGTGGATCAACGACGCCTACCAGGGAGTGTTCGGCACCGTCGACCTGGCCTCCGGTTTCGGGGTGGCCGTGGCCGAGATCCAGGCGGTGGAGACGGGAGGATGACGTGAACCGGATGACGAGTAGCCAACCCGCCACACGTCCAGATCCTGCAGGGAACGGTCAGCAGGGTCGGAGCCAGCTGCGGGTGGAGCCGGCTCGACCGAGGGTGCAGGTTCCTCAGCTTCTGATCGCGGTGTTCCTGGTCGCCATTGGTGCCTTGGTGGCGGTGGTGGTGTTCTCACGCGCCGCTGCCCGTGAGCCGGTGCTGGCGCTGGCACAACCGGTCGAGCGAGGCGAGGTGGTGGCGGCCGACGATCTAATGGTGGTGTATGTGGCGTCGGATGATCCGATCGCATCGCTCGGTTCCGACGAGCTGACGCGGGTGGCGGGTTCGACAGCAGCCGTCGACCTCGAAGCGGGCACGATCCTCACGTCCTCCGATTTCGTCTCCGGCAACGAACTGGCCACGGGTGAGGCGGTGGTGGGCGTGGCGTTGGCACCGGGCGAGTACCCGACCCTGCGTCTGGCGCCGGGAGATCACGTCGACGTGGTGGCCACCGACCCTGCGACTGATACCGGACAGCTGATCGTGTCGGCGGTGGTGTTCGACATCGCCGAGCTAGGGACGCAAGGCGACCGGTTCGTATCGCTCCAAGTACCGGCCGAGGCTTCGGCCGAGGTGGTAACAGCCGCAGCGGCCGATCGGGTCCGGCTGGTGCTCGTCGCCGGAGGCGACCGGTGAGCGTGCTCAGCCTCGTCTCGGCTCACGGGTCACCAGGCGTGACCACGACGGCGTTGGCCTTGGCCGCCACCTGGCCACAGCATCGTCGCTGCATCGTGGTCGAGGCAGACATCTCTGGTGGTGTGATCGCCGTACGGTTCGGCATGGCCGATACGCCTGGGCTGGTCTCGCTGGCGGCGGCGGCACGGCGTGGCGGCCTCAGCGACGAGTTGGTTCGGGAACACACCCAGACCCTTCCCGGCGGGCTCCCCGTGCTGGTGGGACCTCCATCTCCGGACGAATCGCAGGTGGTGCTCAGAGATACCGCCGACGAACTGGTCGGCTGGGCCACGGTTCAATCGGACCTTGATGTCATCGTTGACGGGGGACGGATCTCGACACGATCCGCGCCTTCCATGCCCTTGCTCAGAGCGGGCCCGGTGATGGTTGTTGCCCGCCCGACGGTTGATCAGCTCCGACCGGCCGGGATCCGCTGCGAAGCCTTGAAGACCGCCGATTCTGAGACGTCGCTCCTGCTGGTCGGCGATCAGCCGCACGGCCCCAGCGAGGTGGCAGCTGCGCTGCACTGTCCCGTGGTCGGGGTCATCGCGTGGGACCCGAAGACGGCTGCCGTGCTTGCCGGTACCCCCGGTGCGATCGGGAGCCTGCGCCGATCCCAGCTCATCAGATCGGCGGCGACCCTGGCCGCTGCCCTGGCGCCGCTACCCCACAGCGATTCCGCAGTGGCGACCGGCGATTCAGGCAGCGTTGCGCCGTCGGCGATGGCACGGGAGGTGGGATCGTGAACGGTCAATCCGATTTGGTCGGGCGGCTGCATCGGGCGGTGGCGGAGAACCTGGCTGAGCGTCTCCGCGCTGTCGACGATCCACTGAGCATTGAGGACGAGCAAGCCCTGACCCGGTCGCTGATCGCAGCCGAACTGTCACGGCTTGCCGAGCAGGCCTACCGCAACGGCGAGCCGCTCCTCGACGAGACTGCAGAGGCTGAAGTCGCCTCGGCCGTCTTTGATCGGGTCCACGGGTTGGGGCGGCTCCAGCCGTACATCGACGACCCGGACATTGCCAACATCCACGTCAACGGCTGCGACAACGTGTGGCTCGTGTACCGGGACGGCACCAAAGTCCGAGGAGAAGCGGCCGCGGACTCGGATCGGGAGCTGATCGAGATCCTGTCGACGGCGGCGCGGCGGATCGGCCGATCAGAGAAACGGTGGGACCAGGTGTCGTGGGAGCTACACCTCCAGCTCCCGGGTGGAGAACGTCTCCATGCGGTGATGGGGCTGACGGGCCGCCCGGCGGTCACGATCCGCCGCCACGACTTCTCCATCTACCGGCTGAAACACCTGATCGAGCTCGGCGTCGTCGACGCCGAGCTGGCCGAGTTCCTGGGAGCTGCGGTGCGGGCCAAGCTGAACCTGATCGTCGCCGGCGGCACCAACACCGGCAAGACGACGATGCTGCGCTGCCTGCTCAACGAGATCCCAGCCGACGAGCGGGTAGTGACGGTGGAGGACAACCTCGAGATCGGTCTCGACCGGTTCTCGGATCTCCACCCGGATCAGGTCTGTTGGGAACGCCGGGGCGCCAACATCGAAGGACACGGCGAAGCCACCCTGGCGGACTGTGTGCGAGCCACACTGCGGCAGAACCCCGACCGCGTCATCGTCGGTGAAATACGCGGTGTCGAGGTAGTCGACATGCTCAGGGCCATGTCCCAGGGCAACGACGGGTCAATGTCGTCGATTCACGCCGACTCGTCGAAAGGAGCGATCGTCCGGCTCGGCATGTACACGGCCGAGGCGGGCCTCGATGAGGAAACGTCGAACAAGTGGATCGCCAACGCCGTCGACCTCATCGTGCACCTCGGGTGGGTGGACAGTGTCCGGCGGGTCACGTCGGTGCGGGAGGTGCTGGAGGCGGAGGTACGGCAGATCTCAACCAACGAGGTATACCGACCCGGCCCACAAGGGTGGGCGGCTCCGTCGCCGGGCCCAACCATCCGCAACGACACCCTCGACCGCCTCGTTGCCGCCGGGTTTGATTCATCACACCTCGCCGACGCTTCGGGACGGTGGTGACCGTGCTGATCTTGATCGCTTCCCTGCTCGGTGCCGTGATCGGCTTCGGAGTGTGGCTGGGCGTGACCGCCATCCGCGGCATCCGGGTCGTCCCGCCGGCCGGCCGCTTGGTGCCGACGGCGGTGCCCGCCGAACGCGCCGTCGCCTGGCTATCCATCGCCACGGTCGCCGGACTCGTGGTGGGTTTGGTCACCCGTTGGCCGGTCGCTGGGGTCGCCGTGTTCGCAGGTGTGCTGGTCGGGCCGGCGGCCCTCGGCGGCGAGGCCCACCGTGCCCGCGAGGCGGCAACCGCCGACGCGATCGCCACCTGGGCGGACATGCTCCGCGACACGATGGCCGGCGCCGCCGGGTTGGAGTCGTCGCTGATCCAGACCGCGGCGGTCGCCCCCACCGCCATCCGGCCCCAGCTCGAAGCCTTCGCCCGGCGCCTGCGGCATCAACCCCTCGACGCCGCCCTCGACACTCTCGCGAGGGAACTGGATCATTCGTCGGCGGACATGGTGGTGGCGGCGTTGGCCGCGGCCGCCCGTCTCGAAGCCCGCGACCTGGGCCCGCTGCTGGCCAGGTTGGCGGACGCGATCCGCGGTGACGTGCGCATGCGCTCCCGGATCGAGATCGGCCGGGCCCGGATCCGCACCTCGGCCCGCATCGCAGTCGGGATCACCGCCGCCACCGTCGCGTTCCTCGACGTGTTCGCCCGGCACCTGTTGGAGCCATACAACACCGTCGCCGGGCAGGGATGGCTCGTAGTGGTGACGGCCGTGTTCTTCGGGGCCGGTGTCATGCTCCACCGCTACAGTCGCCTCGAAGCACCGGAACGCTTCACCCTCCGCCACATCACTCGGGAGCCGATCCGATGAGTGTCCTGGCAGCCATGACGGCCGGAGCGACGGTCGGGGCCGGTGTGTATCTCGGGGTCCGGGCGATACGGCCCCGACCGATCCCACTCGCCGAAGCCCTCGCCGGCCTTGAGAAACCCCGACCCGCAACCACGCAGCCGGTGACCACCGGTGCGTTCGCTGAGCGGATCGGACAGGCAGGGGTACGGCTGCTCGAAGCCACTGGACTGGTCGACATGGGGCGTCTGTCCACCCGGCTCCGCGCACTTGGGAAGACAGTCGAAGCCCACGCCTACGAGAAGCTCCTCGCCGGTCTCGCCGGCTTCGCCATCCCCGTCCTCTTCACGCTCGCAGTGGCGGCAGCCGGAGTGTCCATATCGCCCGCTGTGGCCGCGGTAGCGGCGATCGGGCTCGGGGTAGCCGGGTTCCTCTACCCGGACCTGGGTTTGGCCGAGCGGATCGAGCGACGCCGTCGGGACTTCCGCCACTCGCTCTCCGCGTACCTCGACCTGGTCACCGTCATCCTCGCCGGCGGCGGAGGCCTCGAGACCGCCCTGCAGGCATCAGCCGACCTCGGCGACGGCTGGGCGTTCGCCGAGATCCGAGCCTCCCTACGCAAGGCCCGCATCACCAACCGCACTCCGTGGGAGATCTTCGACGACCTCGGTGTCGAACTCGGCGTCGACGAACTCCGGGAATTGGCGGCTGCTGCGCAACTGGCCGGGGACCAAGGAGCCCGAATCCGCGCCTCGCTCGCCGCCAAAGCCGACTCGATGCGGGCCGCCCAAACCGCAGCCATCGAAGCCCAAGCCGAATCCGCCACCGAGAAGATGCTGCTACCAGTCGTCACCCTCGTGGTCGGCATGATCCTGTTCATCGGTTTCGGCGTCGTTCAAGCCATCTCCACCCCCGGAACGGTCCCATGACACCCAACCATGACACCCCCAACCAGCGGAGGAACCACGTTACACAGCGAAGGGAGCACCATCCATGACCGCCTACATCGACTACGCCCGCCTCCTCATCGAGGTAGGGCTGACCCGTCTCGGGATCGACATCGAGGACGAGAAAGGAGCGATGTCGACCGAGGCCGCCGTACTCACCGGCGTGCTGGTCGCCATCGCCGTCGCCGCAGGTGTGATCCTGATCGCCAAGATGCGGTCAAACGCCGAGGCGATCCCCGACAACGTCACCCCACCCACACCCTGAACGGGAGCATGGGCATGACGGTGACGGGACCGCACAGGACGGAACGCGGGCTGACCTCGACCGAGCTGGCCGTGGTCATGCCGGTGATCATCGCGCTCGTCCTGGTGCCGTTCCAGGTCGCTCTGTGGTGGCATGCCCGCCAAGTCGCCGAAGCTGCCGCCCGCGAAGCGCTCGACGCCGCCCAAGTAGTCACGGCAACCGAAGACGACGGCGTGCGGGCAGCAGAGTGGTTCCTGGACGCCGCCGGCAACCTCACCGACCCGGAGGTGTCCGTCAGCCGGACTGCCGACACGGTCACCGTCGACGTGACCGGACGGGCACCTCGCATCCTGCCCGGATTCGACTGGCGGGTGACCGCCCACGCCACCGGCGGAGTGGAGCGCTTCATTCAGGAGCCTGACCGATGATACGGAGGTCTGAAGACGGGGCGGTTTCGACCGAACTGGCGGTGCTCACCCCACTGCTGATCGGGTTCTTGCTGCTCGTGGTGTTCGCCGGCAGGGTTACGCAAGCCGAGGGTGACGTGGCCAACGCCGCCCAAGAAGCCGCCCGCGCCGCCTCACTCGCCGCTAGCTCACAAGCCGCGGAACAAGCCGCCATCGATAGCGCCTCGGCGAATATCGCCGCGGGCACGGTGAGCTGCCGGCAGCTCGAGGTGAACATCGACACCTCCGACTTCACGCCGGGGGGCCGGGTAGCCGTGACCGTCAGCTGCGACGCCGCCTTCTCCGATCTGGCCATGCTCGCCGTCCCCGGCACTCGCACCTTCTCGTCGACGGGTGTCGAAATCATCGACGCCTATCGCGCCAACGCGGAGGGGGCGACACCGTGAACGCTCGGCTCCGTAGTGAAAGGGGAGCCGTCTCCACCTTCTTGGCGGTGCTCGCTCTCGCCCTCCTCGCCGCAGCGGGACTTGTCGTCGATGGGGGCCGCAAGGTCAACGCACTACGGGAGGCCAGCAACCTCGCCGACAACGCCGCCCGGGCCGGAGCCCAGGCCGTCGACCTCGACACTCTCCGCACCGACGGCATCGTCCGACTCCTCCCCGCCGCCGCAGAACAGGAAGCCCGCGACTACCTGACAGACCTCGGGCACACGGCCAGCGAAATCGTCGTCACCGACGACACCATCACCGTCACGGTCGAACTCACCGTCGACCCGGTACTGCTTCCCACCGGTCCCATCACTGTCACCGCAACCGAGACCGCCGCAGCCATCACCGAGGAGCCATGATGCGACACGCCAAACACGCCATCAACGGGCTCGTCGCCCTCATCGCCCTCGCACTCTTCACCATCGCCGTCCCGGCCGGGCTGATCGCCTACGTCGGCTGGCCCCTACCCACCAGCATCCCCACCCTCGACCAGATCCAACTCGCCCTCCGCGGCGGCATCGACCCGAACCTGATCATCAACACGCTGGCAGTCATCGTATGGGTTATCTGGGCACAGCTCGCCATCGTCCTCGCCGTCGAGATGGCTGCTGCGCTCCGCGGCCGCACCGCACGACGGCTCCCCGTTCTGCCCGGACTGCAACCAGCCGTCGCTCAACTCGTTGCCGCCATCACCCTGGCCGTGGCCACTCTCGGACCGATGCGGGCACTGCCAGCAGCGGCAACCCCGCTGGCCGCATCCCTCGTCGACGTGTCCGCTCAGCCGGTGCTGGACATCGATGAGGGGCCATGGCAGCGAGCCGACGACCAACAACCGACCCGATCCGAGGCGCCAACATCGCACCCGACCTACCGGGTGCAACGCCACGACACCCTCTGGAAGATCGCCGAGGACACCCTCGCCAACGGGCGACGCTGGAACGAGATCCAGACCCTCAACGCCGGCCGCACCATGAACGACGGGTACCGCTTCACCGAGACCACCGACACCCTCACGCCCGGCTGGCAGCTCCTCCTCCCCGCCGACGCCAACACCACCGACGAGCCGGCGGCGACCGAGCAACCCGCAACCGAGCAGGCAGCGACCGAGGTTGCGGTCGAGCCCGGGGATGCCTTTTGGAACATCGCCCAAACCACACTGGCCGACGCCTGGGGACGACTACCGTCCAACCAGGAGATCGCCGACTACTGGCGACAACTTGTCGACATGAACCTGGACCGGCTCGCACCCCCGCACGAGCCCGACCTCATCTACCCGGGACAGGTCTTCGAACTCCCACCCGTCCCCTCCGACCTGCGAGCCGAAACCGCCTCGCCACCTCCAGCCGAAGGTCCTGCGAAGATCACCGTCGCACAGGGCGACACCTTCTGGAGCATCGCAGAAACGACCCTCACCGACGCGCTCGACGAGGCCCCGACGACCACAGAAGTCGCCGACTACTGGCGACAACTTGTCGACATGAACCTGGACCGGCTCGCACCCCCGCACGACCCCGACCTCATCGACCCGGGACAGGTCTTCGAACTACCCGCGATCCCGGGCAACACAGCCCCGGCAGTCGAGCCCGAGACCGGCTGGGCCGAACCGAGCGTGGATGTGCCACCACCATCCACCTCGACACCGGACACCACGCACCCGGACGCAACACCGCAGACCATTGTGCCTGCCCAAGCAACGAGCACACCGACCGCGCCACCCATGGAAGACACCACGTCGCCGCGCACGATCCAGGCCGACGACATCGAACCGGCCGATATCGAGGCGGCTGACGACACCGCCGACGCCGGGCCGTTCGGGGATCTGTTCCCGATCGCCGTCCGGCTGGCCGGTCTCGGGATCCTCGGTGCCGGTGTCGTCGGCCTGCTGCGCCGGCTCCGAGCCGGTCAGCTGCGACGCCGCCGAACCGGGACCGCACCCACACCGCCACCCGCCGAGGCACAAAAGACGGAGGCGACAATACGAGCATCGGCTGCCCCGACCGCCACGGAGTTCGTCGACATCGCCCTGCGAGCCATGGTCCACGACGTCAATGCTGCCCACCAGCAGCCGCCGCATGTCGTCGGTGTCCACCTCAGCCCACACACCCTCCGGCTCCTCCTTTGGACACCGCACACCAACCCGCCACCCGGATGGGCCATCGACGACGGCGGCCGCAGCTGGACACTCTCGGCCACCACGGACGCCGAGCTGCTCCGACGCAAGGCAACCGCCGTCCCCGCCCCGTACCCGACACTCGTCACGGTCGGGCACACCGGCGACGTCCACCTCCTCCTCGACCTCGAGTTCGCAGGGGCAACCCGCGTCACCGGCGAACCTGATGATCTCCTCGACACGTGCGCCACGATCGCCACCGAGCTTGCCACCACGCCTCTCGCCGACGGCATCCACATCATGTGCGTCGGATTCGGAGACGGGCTCGAACAGCTCGAACGGATCACCGTTGTCGACAACCTGACCGATGTCCTTCCGATCCTCGAGGCCAAGACAGCCGCAGTGGAGGTGACCGCGACCACACCGCTCGATGGTCGGCTGTCGCCGATCAACGACGGCACCTGGGACCCAATCGTCGTCCTCGACCCCGCCCAAGAGGCACCCGATGGAGCCGACCGTCTCCTCGTTATGGCCCAGTCGGGTAGGGGAGTAGCCGCGCTCGTCGGCTACCCAACCGGCGACGAACTGCTCTCCTTTAGCCTGGGGAACTTCGAAACCGTGAGGGTGGCAATGGACTACAGCCCCGACGGCACCCGCCTGGCGATCGTGGGGCCGGGATCAGCGGTCTACGACGCCGCCACCGGCGACGAACTCCTCGGCTGGATTAGCGATGGGACCGTGGCCTACAGCCCCGACGGCACCCGCATCGTCGTCGGCGGTGCCTGGGGGTGGGCAGCGGTGCTCGACGCCACCACCGGTGAGGAACAGTTCACACTGTCCCTCTGCCCTGGACCCACTTCATGGGTGTGGGAGGCGGCGTGGAGCCCCGACGGCACCCGCCTCGCCACCACCTGCAGGACGAGCGTCAGGGTCTGGGACGCCACCACCGGCGACGAACTGCTCACGATCCCGAGCCTCCTAAAGGTGACGGACTTGGCGTGGAGTCCCGACGGCACCCGGATCGCCACCGCCGGCCGCGATGGGAAGATCGCCAAGGTCTGGGACGCCAACACCGGCGACGGGTTGGTCACCCTCATCGGCCACACCGGAAAAGTGTGGGTGGTGGCGTGGAGCCCCGAGGGCAACCGGATCGCCACCGCCGGCAGCGACGGGACCGCCAGGATCTGGGATGCGGGCTCGGGCGACGAACTGGCCACGCTCACCGGCCACACCGATGAGGTAACGGACGTGGCGTGGAGCCCCGACGGTACCCGCATCGCCACCGCCAGCGACGACGGGACCGTCAAGATTTGGACGGTGCGGTGACCGGCGACCCACACCTGGACGAAAGGAAGAGCGACACGGCTTCATCGCAAGGCGACGTGGAAGAGCTGAATTCTTGAGAAGGGGAAGGTAATGAGGTTGACGACGACAAGATTCATCGGTGCCGCGTTCGCCGCGTGCCTGGTGGCCGCCTGCGGGTCGTCCTCATCCGAGTCAACGACCACGACAGTCGCCCCGGTGCCCTCGACGACGGTGGCAACGACAGCTGTTCCGGTGTCCTCGACGACGGTGGCAACGACAGGCGGATCGGAGTCGTTGACAACGGAATCAGCCCCCTTCCATGCGATACCTTCCGACGCAGTGGTGGTCTCGGGTACGGCGACATGCGAATTCTCGGACGAGGGGGTCAATCCGGAGGGAGGAACCGGTTTCCTCGTTGTGTGCGAACTCGACATGTCCGACCCGCGGGTCAGCGGGACCGAACGACACGATCGTCTCCGTTTCTTTGACGGAGGGGAGGTTGGCGACGTATGGGTGGCGGAGGAGGCCGTCATCACCAATGCCGAAGGTACTTGGCGTGGTTATGTCCAGGCGGCGGATGACTCCATACCCTCCGGCGAGGCCCGCTACGTCGGTGAGGGCGCCTTCGAGGGCCTCGAATTCCACTACTACTTCGGCGGCTCCTGCGGCCGGGCGGGAGTATCCGACGTGCGCGGATGGATCTCGGGCGGCGGGTGAGCCCAGGCCGGGATGAGATAGCGTCGGTCGACCAGGCGCCAGCGCCGCCAGACGTTCTCTTGGGTCGCGTCTTCAAATTCGGCCCGTGACAACACCGCCATGATCTTCGACTCCATCGTCCGGATCTCTGCCGCCACCTCGCCCGGGTCGTCTGTGTTGAGCACGTGCACGATCAGGTGATTGTCGTGGAGCTCCAGGGCCACGGTACCCGGGGTGAATGAGATCGAGTTCATCAGCAGGGTCAGCTGGTTTCGCGTCCTCGCCCGCAGCGGCACCTCGATGATCGCCGGCATGATTTCATCTCGTCCCAACCGCAGCGATCAGATGACGTCCCATGTAGAAACGATCAGCCGACCGGTGAAGTACAAGAGGAACCTCCAAGCCGCAACGGGGTGGAGGATCGCACGGGGCCAACCGGTAGCCAGACCCCGGCGACAATCGCAGTGAGGACCATGGTTAGGTCATTGGATCGGAGACCGAAGCTCACGCCAAGAGACGCAATCCAGTCGAAGCGCTCGTCAAAACCCGAACGATCACCCAGGTAATGCGCAGCAACCAGCGCGAGCTGCCCTATGTAGGGAACGGCGGCAACTGCGCTCGAAGCGCGTCCGATATGACGCCCGACCACCCATAGGGTGGCGGCGACAACGAAGTAGGCGGCGATTGATATCGTGAGCGGCATGAATCACTGTCAAGAGAAGGTTTGTCAATACCCAGAAAACCTCAATCCTCGATCGATCATGGCCAACGGACTCCGTGCGTGTTCGGGGACGGAGGGTGCGGCCCGGCGGCTTCGATTCTCGAGGACTTAGGGGCTTCTTTGGTCTGCAGTGAAGGTACGGAGCGGGCGCAATGCTGGATGACGGAGATGCTCCGCTTGTACGGCGTCACCGAATGAGGGCCAAGCGTGGCCGCAGGGGGATGTGCGTCACAGGTCGGGATCGTCGACGCCTAGTCACTCCGACTTGACGAAGCGGTGAGCAGGTCCGCGATTCGGCGAACGGTGTTGAGGTTGCGTGCTGTTGCAATCAGGTTCCAACGTCGCTCGAAGGCATCGATGGTCATCTTTGATCGTGCCGACCCGTCCGGGTAGGTGAGGTACAGCTCACGCCCGTCAAGATGCCAACGGTCGGGAGCGAACTGCTCGGCGTCGAATGCATCCACCGCGTCGACCTCCGGGGCTTGGTCGAGGAACGCAACATGAAGCAGCTTGGGGGGTAACGCGCCGGCGTGATCGGGATGGCGCTCGACCACGGCCAGGAACTCGGCTGCCGATCGGACCACCACCGGAACGGTGAGGTCGTGCCGCTCGCTCAGCGCCGCTCGCAAACGTGCCACGATCTCGGACTCGTCGTCGGGACTGGAGAACAGCAGGTTACCGCTTTGGAGGCAGGTGGCGACGTTCGTGAAGCCGAGGTGCTCAGCCGTCGCACGGAGGCCCTCCATCGGCAGCCGGTTTCCACCGCCCACGTTCACGCCCCGCAGCAGAGCCACGTAGGGCGTCACCGTGCAGGTCGCCCGTGTGCCGACTGCGAACTCGCCTCGCCCGTCACGCGGAGCCGTCCCACCAGTCGAGCACCCGGAGGGCACGCAGGGTGATCCAGCGGCTCGGCGTCCCAACTCCACCCTCGAGGTCGAAGTGGACGCGGCCCGGGTGGATGCGGTCGAGCAGCCACCGGCCGTCGGGCTGCCGCTTCGATCGCACGACCTCCACAGCCTCGGCCATCCGGGGATCCGGGTCCGTGCCCGACCAACGGAAATAGTCGAGTGCACGCAGCACGTCGTAGTGCCAGTAGTAGGGGAACGCGAACTCGAGATACGCCGGGTCGGCGACCTCGCCGTTGCTCTTGCGGCGGAAAAGGCCGCGCTCGAGCAGGTACTCCTCACCGCCGCGCCGGGCGGCGCTCACCTCGGGAGATTCACCGGTCGCGCGCTCGAACTCGAGGAGCCCGTCGAGCACGTTGATCGTCGTGTCGAAAGAGGAGCGCACCGAACCGTTCTCGACCTCGCAGTTCCAGCCACCATCGTCCAGCCGCTCGCCGAGGATCCGCTCGACGATCGGTGCGACATCTACCCCGAAATGGGCCCCCGTCTCGATCGTCCGGCCGTTGATGCACGGCTCGACCTCACCGTCGAAATATCTCTGCCCGGCGTGCTCCCAGTGCCCGTTCTCCGCGACCAGCGCCATCGCCCGGCGTGCGGACCCCGAGGCCGGGTCGAGCCCGAGGAGCTGTAGCGTCTGCAGCGTGTGCATCGTGGCCGTCCAGGGTTGCCCCGGTTCACCGCCGGTGTAGGACTTCGGGAAGCAGGCACCCCCGTCCCAGAGTCCATCGGGACCCTCGAGCGCGAGAAGGCGGGAACCCCAGCCGTCGTGCTCGACCCGCGCCTGCTCGGCCGCTACATCTTCGGGAGACGCGTCCTGAAGATCACGCATGACCTGCCAGCGGATGGCTGAATCCCCGTGGAGCAGCCAATCAATTACGCCGTCCGCGAGGGTGTCCGGATTGTCCATGACCGCAATGATGCCACCTCCGGCACGGGACCACTCGGCGACCTGCCGGCGTGCGTGGGGCCGATTCCCTGGTAGTCGGTTCAGCAAACGATGTAGATTCTCGCCATGACCGTGGACGAGTACCTCGATGCAGCACCCGAACCTCAGCGAAGCACGCTGAACCGCCTTCGTGCGATGTTGACGTCGATCCTTCCGGAGGCAGAAGAAGGCATGTCGTACGGTGTCCCTGCCTTCAAAGTCGGCGGAAAGGCTGTGGTCGGCTACGCCCATGCCAAACGCCACTGCAGCTACTTCCCCCACTCCGGCTCTGTCATCCCACGCGTCGAGCCGGAGCTACTCGAGGGCTACGACTGGTCCAAAGGCACCTTGCGGTTCCCGGTGGACCGGGCACCGGATGAGGTTCTCGTTCGCCGCCTGGTTGCGATCCGCCTTGCCATGCTGGAGGAGTAGCCGAGGGCCGGGCAAATGGCCGCCGGTCATGATGCCGGGTGTCCGGTTCGTGTCCGGTGCAAGCTCGGTCCACACCCATCTCGGGTTCACAATGGCGTCAAACGGCCGGCATGTGACCTGGATAGATGTCACGGTTTGGCCGGGGCGTCCGCCGGTGCGTCGGACAGTCCCGCCAGGAAGCTGATGACCCGCCGCAATAACAGCTCGGTTGCTTCCGCGTCGTAGGAGGGCAACGAGTTATCGGCGAAGTAGTGCTGATCACCCGGATACAGGAACAACTCGGCGCGGGGGGAGGACTCGACGATGGCACGGGCGGCGTCGATGTCACCCTCGTCTACGAAGAAGGGGTCGGCGTCCATCCCGTGGATCTGCACCGGAACGTCGGCGGGCCACGACTCACCGAACTCCGAGACGGGCACGCACGAATAACAAAGCACCGCGCCCAGCGCCCCGCGACGGGTCTGGGCAAGCATCTGGGCCGGCACCACACCCAGCGAGAACCCCGCGTACACGAGGTGGCCGCCGAGGGCATCGGCTGCACGAGCGCCGCGTTGCATGATCTCCCCGAACCCAATCGTTCCGACATGGGCCATGCCGGCCTGAATGGAGTCGAAGGTTTCGCCGTCGAACAGGTCCGGGGTGTGCACTTCGTGACCGGCAGCCCGAAGATTATCGGCAAACGCCTCCACACCGGGCGTCAGCCCCTGCGCGTGATGGAAGAGGACAACTCGGGTCATAGCTGACTCCCTTAGTCGTGAAGGCATGTCGGATCGGGGCGATCCGATCCTATAGGTCCACGGGTGCGGGGAGCAACCATCGCTTGTTCTTGGCCTCCACATGCGAGACCATGGTCTCGTGCACATGACTCTGTTCACGGTCGGGTCGAGGGGTGACATCGAGCCGTACATTGCACTCGGCCATGGACTCGTTGCGGTGGGAAACACCGTGCGGCTGTCTACCCACGAGCGTTACGAGCCGGAGATCCGGGAGGCGGGTATGGAGTTCAGCCCTGCCGGTGGAGATCCCCGCCTCATGATGGAAGCGGAGCCGGGCAAGAGGTGGCTCGCCAGCGGACGGAACCCCGTTCGAATCATGCAGCGTCTCTTGGATCTTTCAGGACCAATCTTTCATCAATACCTGAAGGATTGCGAGGCCGCCATGGCAGGCACCGACGCGGTTTTGTTTTCCGTTCTCGCCTTCCCGGCCTACCACCTCGCCGAGGCAGCCCGCATCCCGGCGATCGGCGCCTACCTGCAGCCCATGACCCGCACCCGCCAGTTTCCCAGCCTGTTCATGAAGCGGAGTGGGTCCGGGCTTCTCAATCTGTGGTCCCACGTCGCCGTGGAGCAGATCACCTGGCAGCCGGTCCGGCGGTCGGTCAATCGCTGGCGAGCGGGATTAGGCTTGGGTCCGCTTCCGCGGTCGGGTCTCTACCGGTCCATCTACAAATCGATGCCGGTTCTCTACGGATTCTCGCCGGCGGTGGTGACGCCACCTTCGGACTGGCCGGACCAAATCAAGGTGACCGGCTACTGGGTCCGTGAACGTCCCAGGACTTGGCGGCCGTCGGAAGCCCTCACCCGGTTTCTGGCCGATGGTCCGGCGCCCGTATATGTCGGATTCGGCAGCCGCCCCGAGCGGGAGCCGGAAGTACTCACCGGCGTGGTGCTGGCCGCGGTCAGGCGGACGGGCAAGCGGGCGGTCCTATTGACCGGATGGGGAGGACTCAAGGTGGCGGATTCGAGTGACGACGTGCTCGTGGTCGACGATGTTCCGCACGATTGGTTGTTTCCCCAGATGGCGGCAGTTGTGCACCACGGCGGCGCAGGCACCACCGGCACGGCTCTTCAGTCGGGGACCCCATCAGTCGTGGTGCCGTCGTTCGCCGACCAGTTCTTCTGGGGAGAGCGGGTAGAGGCTCTCGGAGTAGGAGTTAGCCTGCCTAGACGCCGGCTCACCATCGAGTCCTTGTCCCGGGCGATCCTGACAACGGACCAAGAGAACATTCGCTCCAGATCGGCGGAGCTGGCAGCAAGGCTCCGAGCGGAGAATGGTGTCGAAAGAGCAGTAGATCATGTGACCGCCATCGTCGCCGGCCGGCCCGAGCACTGATACCAATGGGCTCGCTGATGGTCGAAGACCCGGGTCCACCGGCACGCAAGATGGATCCTGCGGGCGCAGTCTTGAGCCCTGCGGCGTCCGAGGCCCCGCGGATCGATGCTGCTAGTTACGCGGTGGCCGGGGAATCAAGACGGGTGTCCGGCTTGTGTACTCCTGGTACTCCGCTTCGTCGCCCCAGCGCTTCTCGGCCCGGGTCTCGAGCATCGGGATCCCGCTCACACGGGTCAGCAGAAGCACAACGAATAACGGCGAGATCAAGGTGATCCACCGCCAACCGGAAAGGACCGGGAGGGCCATGATTGCTATGCCCGTCCAGAGCACGATCTCTCCGAAGTAATTCGGATGACGCGACCATGCCCACAATCCGGAAGTGATGAAGCGGCCGGCGTTGGCCGGATTCCGTTTGAAGGCTGACTTCTGCCAATCGGCCACGGACTCGACCGCGAAGCCGGCGACCCAGACGGCGATGCCGACGACGGCAAGCCATCCGATCGTCTGTCGTTCGGTGCCGGTGATGATCGCCAGGGCCGCAGCCAAGGTGAGCAGTACCCACAGGCCCTGCAACGTCCAGGTCATGAAGAACCGCAGCGGGTCGGTCTTGATCCGGTCGAACCGGCCGTCTCGCCCGTCCCGCCGAACCCGGCGGAACAGGAACGAACCCAGTCGTGCAGCCCATATCCAAACCATGACGCCAACGATGATCGCCCGGGCGTCGAGGTCGCCGCTGAACGCCAGAGCAACGGCCGTGACGGTCAGATAGGTGACGCTACCGGTCAGGTCGAAGTAGTGCTCGGTTTTCGCCCGGTTGGAGGGGACGAAGACCACCCAGTTGATCGCATATGCGACTAGTCCGCACACGGCAAACACGGCTATCGGACCGACGCTGCGGCTGCCGGCGCTGCCGGCCAACCCGACCAGTACCCCGATCACGAGGGCGGCCGCGATGCCGATGAGAGATCTTCGGTTTTCGTCGGTCATCCGGACGACCCTAGGGGTGTGGAGTTGATACCGCAACGGCGCCGCGGAAACGGCGGGACCGAGTCCCTCCGAACTGGGTGTGGCCGAATACGGATCACCTCAACGCGATGTCGGCCGACTCTCGAGCCCATTCGATGAGCATCTCCTCGTCATCGAGGATGTCGGCCGGGAGCGTGTGGTACGGCATGCGAGCATGTCGCGACACGTCACCGATGGGGGAGAGCGCGACGACCAGCTCTTCGGCGAACGTTCCCACTTGATCCGAGTACCGCGAACCCTCAACACCCATTCGTCACCTTCCACGTCCTTGGCGCGGCTTGGAGTTGCGCCCCGGTGCTGCTCTTTGGTGGTTGGTCTTACCCAGCTCAGCCGGGGGTTCCTGGCCCCTATTCAGGGGAGCCCATGTCGATGCAGGTGTAGATCTCGACCCGGCCGCCGTGGTTGAGGTGCGGATGGCCTTCGCAGGCAGCCGCCGCTGCCTCGAGTGAGTCGGCTTCGATCACGGTGTAGCCGGTGGCAGGTGTCTCGCTCAGAGGCCCGTCTTCGATGCCGTTGCCCTTCAGGTGCTTGGAGTGTGCGAAGGGTGCGCCGCCATCGACGATCGAGGCACCCATCTTGCCGTACCACACACCCCACTCTTCCATGATCCTCTTCTGATCCTCGGGATCCGCTTCCATACCCATGCCGCCGGTGTAGATCAACATGAATTTCGCCATCTGGTTCCTCCCAGAGCGTGGGGGTCCGGCAACAGTAGGGGTGGGGGACCGATGGTTCAAGCGATTGTCGGGGATCCGACAGATTGTCCATCGTTCTCTCAACGTACGCCGACGGGGGGACCTTCCGGGACCAGGGCCGGGTCCTCGACATCGGGTCCGGCAAACTGTGAGTTGTAGAGGTGGGCGTAGGCGCCGTCGAGCTTGATCAGCTCGTTGTGGTTGCCGCGTTCGACGATCCGGCCTTCCTCCATCACCAGGATCAGATCGGCGTCCCGGATGGTCGAGAGGCGGTGGGCAATGACGAAGCTGGTGCGATCTGTGCGCAACGCCGCCATGGCATGCTGTACCAGCAGCTCGGTGCGGGTGTCGACCGAGCTGGTTGCTTCATCGAGGATGAGCAAGGCAGGGTCGGCGAGGAACGCCCGGGCGATGGTGATCAGCTGCTTTTCGCCGGAGCTGACGTTGCTGCCCTCATCGTCGATGACGGTGTTGTAGCCCTCGGGAAGGCTGTGAACGAAACGGTCGACGAGTGTGGCCCGGGCAGCCTCGAGGACTTCAGCCTCCGTGGCATCCGGCCGTCCGTAGGCGATATTGTCCCTGATCGTCCCCTTGAACAGCCACGTGTCTTGCAGCACCATGCCGATTCGTGAACGTAGCCCGGCACGCGACATCTGCGTGATGTCGACCCCATCGAGGGTGATCCGACCTTCATTCAGTTCGTAGAACCGCATGATCAGGTTGACCAGCGTGGTCTTGCCCGCTCCGGTCGGCCCGACGATCGCGACCGTCTGGCCAGGTTCGACCGTCATCGACAGGTGCTCTATGAGTGGGCGATCCTCGTCGTAGCGGAACGAAACGTCCTCGAACGTCACTCGCCCGTACGATTCGTTTGACATCGGAGGATGATGGTCGTCCGGAACTTCCTCCTCTGCGTCGAGAAGTTCGAACACCCGTTCTGCTGAGGCAACGCCCGACTGCAACAGGTTGACCATGGACGCCACCTGAGTGACCGGCTGCGTGAACTGGCGGGAGTACTGAATGAACGCCTGGACGTCACCGAGGCTCATCGTGCCGCTCGCCACCCGCAGCCCGCCAATCACGGCGATGATCACGTAGTTGAGGTTTCCGATGAACATCATGATCGGCATGATCAGCCCGGAGAGGAACTGTGCTCCGAAGCTGGCCTTATACAGCGCTTCGTTTTCGAGCTCGAAGGTGGCCTGGACTTCCTGCTGACGGCCGAACACTTTGACCAGCGAGTGGCCGGTAAACGCCTCTTCGATTTGAGCGTTGAGGTTTCCGGTCCGGCGCCACTGGGTGATGAAGTGCTTCTGAGACTTCCTCATCACCAAACCGGCAACCACCATCGTGACGGGGATCGTCACCAGGGCAATCAGGGACAGCGTCGGTGAGATCGAGATCATCATCCCGACCACAAATATGATCGTCAACAGTGACGTCAGCAGCTGGCTCATCGTCTGCTGGAGGCTCTGGGATACGTTGTCGATGTCGTTGGTGACCCGGCTCAAGAGCTCGCCGCGCGGCTGGCGGTCGAAATAACGGAGTGGGAGCCGGTTGAGCTTGTCCTCGACCTCGGAACGAAGACGGAAGATGGTTCGCTGGACTACATCGTTGAGCATGTACCCCTGCAGGAACCCGAGCAAGGCCGAGCCTGCGTAGAGGGCGATGACGATCAACAGCACGTTCCCCAGCGCCGCAAAGTCGATTCCCTGACCGGGTATCACGTCCACTCCGGTCAGCAGATCTGCGATCTGGGCCTGGCCGGCTGCTCTGGCCGCTTCGATGGCTTGCTCCTTTGTGAGCCCGGCCGGAAGCCGCTTGCCGATCGCTCCGGCGAAGATCAGGTCTGTTGCCCGACCCAATACCCTCGGACCGATAGCGGAGAGCGCCACACTGACGATTCCAGCCGCAAACACACCGATGACCTTGGGAAGTTGCGGTCGAAGGCGCTTGACGATCCGTTTGGCAGAAGCTCCGAACGAGAGCGGTTTCTGACCGATCATCCCACCACCGAACGGGCCATGACCGGGCCCGCGCTGACCCGAGATTCGTTCAGTTGCTTTCATGTCGCGGCCGCTCATCAGGCAACCTCCGCCTTCAGCTGCGACTCGACGATCTCGACGTATGTCTCACACGTCTCCAGCAATGACTCATGGGTGCCGAGACCCACCAACTCGCCGTCTTCGAGCACGACGATCTGGTCGGCGTCTGCGATGGTCGAGATGCGCTGGGCAATGATCAGGACTGTGGCGTCGGCCGTCACCGGCTTCAGCGCCCGCCTGAGCCTGGCGTCGGTTGCCAGGTCGAGGGCAGAGAATGAGTCGTCGAACAGGTAGATCTCGGGTTTCAGGATCAGCGCCCTGGCGATGGCGAGGCGCTGGCGCTGACCGCCCGACACGTTGGTGCCACCCTGGGAGATCAGTGCCTCGAGACCCTCCGGCATGTCCTCGACGAACCCTCGAGCTTGGGCGACTTCGAGCGCCGCCCACATTTCGGCTTCGCTGGCATCGGGCTTGCCGTAGCGCAGATTGGAGGCAACCGTCCCCGAAAACAGGTAGGGGATCTGGGGGACCAGCCCGATCTTCGACCACAAGACGCTTGGCTCGAGTTCTCGAACGTCGACTCCGTCGACGAGCACGCTTCCGGTGGTGGCGTCGAACAACCTGGGAATCAGGCCGAACAAGGTCGTCTTCCCGGCACCCGTCGACCCCACGATGGCGGTGGTCTGGCCGGGTCTGGCCGAGAACGTCACGTCACACAGCACCGGGAAGTTTGCTCCCGGGTAGCTGAACCCCGCTCCGCGCAGATCGAGTTCGCCGCGCCGGCCGACCTTGGTCACTCCGACCGCCGGGAGCAGCACCGACGACTCGGTGTCGAGGACCTCACCGATGCGATCGGCAGACACGGTGGCTCGTGGCACCATGACCAGCATGAACGTTGCCATCATCACCGACATCAGGATTTGGATCAGATAGGTGAGGAAGGCGGTGAGAGCGCCGATCTCCATAGCGCCTGAGTCGATGCGGAACCCGCCGAACCACAGCACCGCAACACTGGATAGGTTGAGCACAAGCATTACCACCGGGAACATGGCCGACATCCACCGGCCGACCGTGATCGACACGTCTGTGAGGTCGGCATTCGCCTGCTCGAATCGTTTGGTCTCGAACGGTTCCCTGACAAAGGCGCGGAGGACCCGGATGCCGGTGGCCTGTTCGCGAAGGACCCGGTTAACGCTGTCGATTCGCGACTGCATCAGCCGGTAGGCCGGGATCATTCGGGAGATGATCAACCCGACCGCCATGGCCAGAATCGGAATCGCCACCACCACCAGCCACGAGAGCCCGACATCTTCGCGCAGGGCCATGATGATGCCGCCCACCATCATGATCGGGGCCGACACCATCATGGTGAGGCCCATCAACACCAGCATCTGTACCTGCTGGACGTCGTTGGTGTTGCGGGTAATCAGCGAGGGCGCACCCAAGGCGGCCATCTCCCGGCTCGAGAAGTCGGCTACCCGGTGGAAGATCACCGAGCGCAGGTCGCGTCCGAACGCCATGGCGGTTCTGGCGCCGAAGAAGACGGCGGAGATCGTGCAGCCGACCTGAATCAGGGATACGAGCAGCATCCACACCCCGGTGCGGGTGATGTAGGCCGTGTCACCGGTGACGACACCGTCGTCGATGATGTCGGCGTTGAGGCTGGGGAGGTACAACGACGCGATCGTCCCGGCCAGTTGAAGGAGGATCACGATCGTGATCTGACGGGAATACGGCTTGAGGCGCTCTTTGAGAATCCGGATCAGCACGAGGCGATCAGTCTCCGATCGGGCGAGCTGAAATGCCGCAGAGCAGGATCCCGACGACCTCATCGATCGTCAATTTCTCCTCCGGGGTCATCACCGAGTGGGCATTGGCGAAGATCAATCCCCGGAAGGCCGCCGCCGCTCGTGAGGGTGCAATCACGAGGCGATCGCGGTGCCGCTCGAGGAGCACGGTAAGGCCGGCCGAGATGGAGGCGATCGACTCGGTAACCACACGGCGGGCGCCGGCCGGCGGGCCGGTGGCCGGAAGTGGCATCGTGCGAAGGACTTCCATCAGTGCGGTGATCCGGTCGAACCGTTCGACGAGAATGTGGGCGGCCTCGGTGAGTTGTGTCTCGATGGGGGCGGTCGCGTCGATCGCTTCGAGGGCGACCCGGACCGGGGCCGGATCCATCGTGATCTTCACCGCTTCGTGAATGAGCGCGGCCTTGTCCGGGAACGCCCGGAAGATGGTTCCTTCTGCGATACCCGCCGCCTCTGCCATCTCGGCGGTAGTCACCGCCTGACCCTTCTCGATGAGGAGGGGGATGACGGCCGTCAAGATCGCTTCTCTGCGATCATCACGTGACAGTGGCTTGGCGCGGGTGTGTCGGGTATTCACGATGGGTCAGAGTAACTGAGTGAGTGCTCACTCACAAACGAGACACGGGTGCTCGCGCAGACTCATGGGGAATCACGCTCCTGTCTTGCCGAGTGGGCTCCGAAGTAGGAACCACGGCGCAGGTATCCTCTCGCCGATGGACTCGCCTCTCACTCTCGTCACCGGGGCAACCGGCTACATCGGCGGACGGTTGGTGCAGCGCTTGCTCGAGCGCGGCCATCGAGTCCGCTGTCTGGCCCGGGACCCTTCCAAGCTGGCTCTCGACCCCTGGCGCGATCAGGTCGAGGTGGTGAAAGGCGACGTTCTCGATCCTGCCACCCTCGGGGCTGCACTCGAGGGATGTGATTACGCCTACTACCTGATCCACTCAATGGGTGACACCGCCGACTTCGGGCAAACCGACCGGGTCGGCGCCCAGAATTTCCAGGAAGCTGCTGCAACTGCAGGCCTCCGTCGCATCGTCTACCTCGGCGGACTGGGCCGTCCCGAAGATGAAGCGCTCTCAAAGCATCTCCGGTCCCGCCAGGAGGTGGGCCAGACGCTGGCGTCCGGGCGCGTTCCGGTGACCGAGGTTCGGGCGGCGGTGATCATTGGATCCGGTTCGGTGAGCTTCGAGATGCTGCGCTATCTCACCGAAGTGCTGCCGATCATGACCACTCCGAAATGGGTCCGAACTCGGTGTCAGCCCATCGCCATTCGAGACGTGCTCGAGATGCTCACTGCAGTGCTCGAGGACGAACCGGTCAGCCGGGTGCTCGAGGTGGGTGGTCCCGAGGTTCTGACCTATGAGGAGATGATGCAGATCTACGCGGAAGAGGCCGGCCTGCGGCGGCGGATCATCATCCCGGTCCCGGTGCTCAGTCCCGGCCTGTCATCCCGGTGGATCGGCCTCGTCACTCCGCTTCCGTCCGCCGTAGCGCGACCGCTCGTGGACAGTCTGAAGAATGAAGTGATCGTAACCGACGACGCGCCGGCGCGGCTCTTCCCGTACCAGCCGATCAGCTACCGGGAGGCCGTGCGCCTGGCGCTGGAACTCACCACCTCCCGCCAGGTCGAGACCCGTTGGAGCGATGCAGCCACCAGCCCCGCTCACCCACTTCCCACCGATCCGGCGTGGGCGGGCGGCAAGAGGTTCGAGGATCGTCGGGTCGTCGACTCACGAGCCGCCGCCGGGGACATCTTCTGGGCGTTCACCAGGGTTGGGGGTGACGTTGGCTACTACGGATTTGACTGGGCCTGGCGTATTCGCGGCGTGCTCGACTCCCTGATCGGGGGAGTGGGGCTGCGGCGCGGCCGGCGCCACCCGGAGGATCTCCGGCCCGGCGAGGCCCTCGATTTCTGGCGGGTCGTCCGGGTGGAACCGGACCGCAGTTTGCTGCTGCAAGCAGAGATGAAGCTGCCGGGCGAAGCCTGGTTGGAGTGGTCGGTGGACCCCGACGGATCTGCGACAGAGCTGACCCAGACCGCGACGTTCGTGCCTCGTGGCCTCCTGGGACGGATGTACTGGTACGCCCTGGTCCCGTTCCATGCCCTGATCTTCGGCGCAATGGCCCGCCGGATCGCGGCGGCAGGCGCCGGTCGCGTGCCGGGGGAGCACCGGCTCTCGGGATAGGTGCTCTGGACCTATCCCGGTACGCCTGTTAACGAGAGAGGGGTGAGTCCGTTTCCGAACTCACCCCTACTCAATCAGTCTATGCGCCCCGAAGGGGACAGATCACTACGACCGTTTCGCTCCCTTGCGGCCGGATGACTCCGGGTCCGCCGGTTGCATGTACTCACTACAAGCACATTTGGGCACCGAGCACCCTTCGCGATCGTTGTGCTCTTTGCGGGGATGTCCGCATCCCACGCATCGTTGCCTGCCTCCGTCGATCTTGCGCATCGAACCTGGTTTCAGCGTGAGCGTTCTTTGGCGACGTTCACAGTGAGGTCACGACCATCGAGGTTGTAACCGTTGAGGTTGTCGATGGCGGCCTTGCCGCCCTCGGAGGTGGCCATCTCGACGAAGCCGAAGCCACGTGACCGACCGGTGTCCCGGTCCGTGATGACCTGGGCCTTCGTCACCTCGCCGTGCTTGGCGAAGAGAGTCTCGAGGTCACCCGAGGTGGTGTTGAACGTGAGATTACCCACGTAGAGGTTGCTGGACATGATGGTTGCTCCTTCCGAAGCGTCGAACCGTCGGGGTTGACGCCCCGCCTGATCTGCGTTGGAGAGCCGACGCGGCGTCGACGTGAACCAGCATGTCCTGCGGTGGCTCCACCAGACGGAACGAGTGGGGGGGAGCCCGGCGTTGTACGCAATCGGGCGTACGGTTTTACTATAGCGCTTGTCGGAGTTCTTCGTGGCATCGGTTGTCGTACTAGGCCGCCGAGCGACGAGCACTCTTTGCATGCGCCGGCGTCGGCAGCAACGCCGGACGCGAAATCGCCGGCGGTCGGGGTTGTCCCTCGCGCCGGCGATTGTCTATTCGAAGGTGGCTTACGGTCCGAGCCAGCCCTGGTTGGAGAGTGCCACTGCATCGATCCAGGCGGTGATGGTGCTCCTGCGGGGGCCGATGTCGATGTCTTCGAATTCGGTGAGGGTTGGAGCGGCAGAGATGGAACCCCTCTCCAACTCCGTACCAGCCGCGTTGTAGATCACTACCTCGACCGTGCCGTCTTTGGCAAGAGGCGCCGACTCAGTCGTGGCGTGCCACTCGATGCGGTACCACGTGTCGAAGTCGAGGGTTGTACTTGGCAGCACCAGTTCGACATCACCCGGTCCGGCGAGGCCGCCCGCCTTTATCCTGACCTGGCCGGCCAGAGTGACCGTGATCGAATGCGAGTTCTGGTCCCCGTCGTCATATCCACCGACCACGTCGACGATTCGCACATTCACCGGTTGGCTGTCGATGTCCCGCGCAAGACCCGTATAGCGGAAGTACACCCGCCCGTACAGGTGCTGGGCCTGATTGAAGTCGTTGAGCCGTAGGTACGAATCAAGGTCGAGATACGAGCGCTCGAATCTGGCCGACTGCGTGGCCTGGATCTTCTGAGTGTTGTCGTATGTGATCACCGTTCCCGGCTCTACCTGTGTCCACGGATCCGGGTTGGCGGAGCCGGCTGCTGTGATGACAGCTCCGGGGGTGCCGGCCTCAAACCCGTTGGCAAACGCGAAGGGGAAGTTGACGGCCGGCGGCCGTTGGTCGTATCCGTCGTATACGCTGCCCAAAGCGGCGTCGATCAATCGGAACTGGAACTGGTCTTTGGCAACGCTCGGGATCGTAACTCTTACCGAGAACAGGAACTCGGTTTCCTGGTTCTGAGCCAGCGCGACAGCAGAGTTGATGACGCCGTCGACTTCGTCGATCCGCCCTGGCACGAACGTCAGCGAGCCGTCGAGCCGTTCCGTGGTTGGCGCACCGTCGACGACAGTTCCAAGGCTGGCTCGGACGAGGTTCGACGATCCCGTGACGTCGGCCCACGGCGACCAACTGGTTCCCGGCGGCACCGACGGGCCAATGGAGCGGAACTGCAGCTTGGGCCGAACTGAGGTAGCCGCGGCGCCCGTGTTGGCCAGCGCTACCCGAATCGAGAAGGTTTCATTCAAATCCACCACTGCCGGGGTGTCCTCGGTGCCGGGTCCCGAAAACAGGGCAGCACTTGGTTCGGTTCCATCGACATAAATCCCGAACGAACCCTGGGCAACGTTCGGATTGGTCACTACCGTTGTCGTCGTTGTGGTGCTCGAAGTTGTTGTGGTGCTGGTACTTGTGGTGGTGCTCGTAGTCGGCGTGGCGCGAGCGAGGAACGAGGCCATTTGATCACGGCGAACGTTATCGTTGGGGCAATACAGGGTCCCGGCGGGATTGCATCCCAACGTCACGCCGGCTTCCGCAATTGCGTTGATGTTCGCTGCATGAGTTCCCGACACATCGCTGAAACGATTCGCAACGATGGGGGTCAGCTTCATCGCCCTGGCGATAAACGAACCCATCTGAGCCCTGGTCACGAACCCCGTCGGTCGAAAGGTGCCGTCGGGATAGCCGAGCGTGATCCCTGCGGCGGCGATGCGGTTGATGTTGTCCTCGTGGGTGTTGCCGGTGTCGTCGAGGAAATAGTCGAGAGAAGCGGCAGGGAGGCTGAAGGCACGGGCCAGGAACGAAGCCATCTGAGCCCGGGTCACGAAGTCAGACGGACAGTACAACGTGCCGGCCGGGTTGCAGCCTTTGGTGATTCCCGCCGCGGCAATCGCTTCTATGTTAGCTTCGTGGGTGTTGCCGTCGTCGTCGGTGAATGTGTTGGTGGTTTGAGCCGAAGCGGTCTCACCCAAGGCAACCACCATCGTGGCGCCGACGATGACCATTGAAAGTACAATTGCGAGGAAACCTCGCTTCTTCATCTGCATTCTTAGGCCCCTAATATCTGCGAGAACGTTGGTTGGTCTGCCAACGCGAATCCCCATTATGCCAGCGCACCGGGTTTCGTCAGCATTGCAGCAGGGCTGAACGCGTTCTGCAAGTGTTCGAACACTTTCCGCAACATATTGTTTTGGAGGCGTCGCTCCCTGAGTCTTGTACTATGAGCGTAATCCATGACTGATCCAAGCCTCTCACGAAGCGCAGCCGACAACGCCCAAACCGGTCAACGCCCATCGGTTCAGGTGGGACCTCTCGACATTGTTACCACCCTCCGGCGCGGTTGGTTGCAGTTCTTGCTGCTCGCCCTCATCGTGATCTCCGCCGTGAACTTTGTAGCCTGGATCGTCGAACCGGACGAGCCGTTGTATCACGCCGAAGCGTTGGTGGTGGCGTCCCAGCTGGAAATCCGTGTCGAATCATTCCCGCGAACAGCCGTCGCCATCTTCAACGGCGGCACCGTCGCCGCCCTAGCGGCGGAACGGGCAGGAACCGGCATCCTCCCGGCCGACCTCATTCCCGACATTGTTACAGCCGAACCTCTCGAGAATACGTGGGTTGTCGGGATCGAAGCGTTGCATCCCGATCCTGAGCTTGCCGCACTCTATGCCAATGCAGCGGGCCAAGCCCTGGCGGAGGAACTGAACCGGGTCGGCCCCGGATTCGGTGAGTTTGCCCTTCAGATCGAGGCGACGGTACCAACAACTCCGCTTGCGGGTCCCCGCCTCCTCATCATCGTATTGAGCGTGGTGGCCGGTTTGGCGTCAGCCATCGGAATGGCGACGTTGATCACCTTCTACGTCAAGGGTTTACAGCCCGATCCATCCGCACGGCCCGTCTCAGTCGTCAGAACTCATGCAGACTCCGCGCATTCGGTTGGCGCCACCGGTGACCAATGGGAGACATGGGATGAAGATGGGAGTGCGTACCGGCGCACCGCCGGGGGCGACGGGCAGGGCAGGCGGCTTGCCGTCGCGCCTACCGACGGTCGGGATCAAGACGAGCAGTCAGATCTGGTCGGAGATCAGCCTCTCGTGGTGTTCATGGACGAGATGCAGCGATCAGCGCCGGTCCGTTCGCTGATCTCATCCCATGAGGCGGCCTCAGAGGTCGTCGAGTCCATCAACGGCATCGGTCCGATTTTCGGGGCCAGGCTCGCGACTGCAGGAATTACAACTCTGAAGGATCTGGCCAACGCCGATCCCAGATGGCTGGCAGGCGCAATTGACGTCCGTCGCCAGGTGGTGGTCGACTGGATCGAACAAGCCGTTGATCTCACCGCGCCGAGTGACCTGCTGGGTGAAGAGGGCTGATTGAAGTCTTGTCGGCCGCGGAGCCGACCACCAGGAGAGCGTAGATCAGACCCAGCCAGAAGTACTTGAAGGTCAGGGTTGAGAGAAACGTATTCGCCACCAGTAAGCCGATTAGACCTGCCAGCGCGCCTCCGCGCTCGGCAATGTTCACATGGATCAGGTCATTCATCGTAATGGCGAATGCCACGATCAGGAGGGCAAACCCGAGGACTCCGAGCTCGATCAAAGCTTCGAGCCAGATCGAGTGGGCCTGATACCGTAGTTTCGTTCCCGTGGCATCTTCTGATACGAGGATCGCCGCCTCGTGCACATCGGCAAACGTTCCGTATCCGCTGCCGGTCGGGCAATATTGCGGGCAGCTGTCGATGGCAAGACGCCAGATCTCGGTCCGACCGCTCGTCCCCGTATTGTCCGCCCGTTCCTGGAAGGTGGAGGGGATCAGGAGCATCGTCGGAAGCACCATCAGGCCGAGCAGTACGAGCGACAATATTCCTCTCTTTCTCGAGAGGATGGTCACAACCGAGACGACCCCCAGCGAGAGGAGCCCGCCTCTCGACGCCGTCAACAGCACCGCTGATCCGGCCAGTGCAGCCGCCGTGAGGTACCACCCACGGCTTTTTCGAGACCGATCCGGATTGAGGCCTTCCCACAACGCGATGGAAATCGGTACCAGGAATGCTGCGGCGGTTATGTTCGGGTCACCACGGTCGCCACCTCCTGCGCCGGTAACCATGAAACGGGCCAGGCCGGCGCCGGTCTTCTGCAGATTTCCGGTCGCGGCGAGGACAATCCCATAGAGACCAGTTAGGGCTGCCCCGGTGGCGATCCAGGCTCTGAGGTAACCCAACTCCTGGCTCGTGATCGGTGTCACGACAACCACGAAGAAGAGGCCGATCAGGCTGATCAGGACCAGCAATCCGTTGATTGTGGCGCTACTCCTGATGGACCATGCAGTGCTGGCGGCGGCGAGGGCCAGGTAGATCGCCCATACCGGCACGCTAAGCGACGGAATCCGCAGTGGCGGTCGCTCGCGTTTCCATCTCCGAAAGTACACAGCTATGACAAGAAGACCGAGTAACGACGACACCGTGGAGAACGACGAGGGCAAACCCAGCGGCAACGAAACTGCCGAACCAACCGGCAAGACCGCAAAATAGGCGGCGAGGAAGCGAATCGGTCGCCGCCACATCCAAACGGCGACTGCGACGATCGCCGGCAACGATGCAGTTAGCAGGGTCAGAACGACAATCGGGCTCATGCTGTTGATCTCGTTGCCGGTCGCGGAGGCTTGATCACGCTAGCCTTCGAATCCAAGTGGGCGGGCCAGGGCAGAGGCCAGGTATCGCGTGCCGTGAGATGCCAACCATGCCGGATCTTCCAAACTCGCCGCTTCCCGAACTGCCTGCTGCACCAAGCACATGATGAAGAGGTCGTCGACCGCACGTACCGGAATTTCCACATATCGACGATACTCTCGAATCCACTCGAACATGGACCGGCGCAGCGCCGAATCTTTGAGGAACTGTCTGGCGAATACCGCTGGCGAGTATCTAACGCCCCGCGCATCGGCCAGGAATACGCCCAGAGTGCGGGAATACACGAATAGATCCCACAACGGCATCCCGCGAGGGTCGCCGTTTTCCCAATCCAGAATGCCGATCCTGCCATCCGGGTCGACCAGCAAGTTCCACACGCCGAGATCGCCGTGCATGAACACAGCCGGAAGCTCGAGCGCTCCGAGCCGGTCGGCGGTCGCGCTGATCGCGGCAGCCGTCGAATCCGGAGGCCGGAAGGCTTTCCCGAAGTCGGCGGTGAGTGACGACAGAGCCGTCGCGCTTTCACCGGCCGCGGTCGGCTGGACCGAATTCGTCGAGAGATCGATGATCGCCCGGTATCCGGCACCGGCGATGCGACCGGCCGGATCGGGCTCTGCGACCGCTCGGAAGGGCCGGCCAGAGACAGCGGTCTGCCCGAGAACGAGACGATCATCGTGCAGGCCCTCGAAAACCACGCGAGGCGTGGCGAAAGAGACAGTTTCCGATGCCCAGCGATGCAGGGAACCGGCTTCGGCTTGCAATCGTCGATTGAAGCGGGATTCCTGAGTGAGTTTGACCACGATCTCCGGGGTTGCGTCGGTGCCCTCGATCACGAATACCACCTTCTGCGAGGAGAAACCACGGGGCGGCCCAAACGACCACTCACGATCTGCAAAGTCGTAGCCCGCAGCAGCAGCTATTTCCCGAACGAACGATGGAAGCTCGAGGGACCGACTTCCTATTGAGAGGGCTGCCGGGTCGGGTTCCGTTCGGGTTTCTGATGGGACACGTATGAAGGCAACATCTGAAGGGTGGCGACGAGCGGAAGGAGCGATTTGACCCCGGGCGATGGCAGCGACACGGGATTGGGCCAGTTGGACGAGTCGTTTGAGGCGCCGCACCCAAACCGAATCAGGAGGGGATGTGATTTCGAGCACGATCCATCGGCCGCCCTCTAACGCCCGGGCGCTGCCGGCGAGCTGCACGACGCTGGCACCTGCCTCGATCGAGGACTTGTAGCCGCGTGAAGCCTCATCCACCCAGGCCTCATCGTCGCTGGCTACCACGAAGGCTGCAGCATGATCGCCTTCGGTGACTTCGGATCCCTCCGGGAGGATCGTCACCCGTTTGGCCGTGGCGCGCAGCAGGCTGATTACAGCTCGAGGCGGGAGGCCCAGGCAGACCACATGGTCGAGGCCGGCCAACAGAAACAACCATGAGCCGTTTTCGGTTTGGGGAAGGTTGGACGACGGGGCCATGACTAGCCGTCGAGTCTCCTCGAGCACCATCATCGGAAGATGCGGCGGATCAACGGAATCCTGGCCAGACCGGGGAAGGCTTCATCGATTCGAAGGATCTTACGTCCTACAAGAATGGCAATTGCGCCGAAAGCAGCCCAAAGGCCGACTCGACCCCAGAATGGAATCCCGCTTCCGTAGCCGACGACCGCCGAAGTTGTTGCGACGCCAATCACCAATGCGTATAGCCGCCAGGTCGAGGAACTAGCCCGTGAGAGCCCCACTCTTCGAATCAGTCCGTACTGTTTGGCGATATTGTGAAAGAGGAAGGACCCAGTGGTCCCGATCGCAGCTCCCAGAGGTCCCATCGATGGGATGAGCGCAAGATTGAGAGCTACGTTGACCGATACCGCCGCAAGGTTCACGCCGACCAGGTATCCGATCTTCCTGTACACGTTGAGAGTCATTCCGTTGAACCCGAACATCGCATGGATGAAGTACCCGACGGCGAGCACGCCCAGCACCGCTGCCGAATCGGCATAGTCACCGCCCAGGAGTCGGCCGGTCAACTCGTTGGGAAACAACAGGCAAAGGCTCAAGACGGGTAGGGATAGCATCACCACCCAGTTGACGGTTTGCCAGTACCGTCTGCCAACTTCGTCGTGTTCTCCTCGCGCAAAGAGCCTGGCTATGTAGGGGATGTAGAGCACACCGAACGCAGACAACACGAGTTGATTCAGGCGGGCGGTTGGTTGGACAGCCCGTAGGGTCGCAACGTCGACCGTCGACCCGAACCACTCCAGCATTATCGAGTCCGAGGCGTTGAACACCATGAATACGAGATCAGTGGTCAACAGGGGCAACGAGAACGTCGCCAACTCCCGGATCGGAAATCGAATGGGGCTCATCGGATCTTTCGAACGACGTAAAGAGAGATAACGACCCAGCACTGAAGCGAAGACCACCAGTCCGATGAAGCCGGCGGTCGCGTACCCGACTGCGAGGAACTTGACGTTGCTGCCCGTGCCTATCAGCAGCACGACAGTCGCGAATTTGAGCAACGGGGCAACGACGTAGCGTCGAAGGAAGATCGCACCGGTCCGACGGAACGCGGCCAGGATGGTGATGAGCAAGTTGTCGAGCGCATCCACCGGCGCAAGCACCACCAGTATCGCCAAAACCGACACTGCCAGCGGGTCCTCAATGAGGGCACCTTCGATGAGCGAACGGGTAGTCCAGAAAACCACCGCGGCCACCGAGCCAAACCCAGCGGCCATACCGCCGACGAACGTGATGGCTCCGATGATGGAACCGGTGTCGGACTTCTCGTCGTAGATCGGCAGGTATCTCGACAGGCCGCGGTCGAAGCCAAACTGGACCGCCGCTTGCAGAACGGCCACGATTGAGAGGGCGTACGCGAAGGCGCCGTAGTCGCTCTTGCTCAAGTAGCGAATAATGAGGATCTGCGTGGCGTAGCTGATGGCGGTTGCGACCAGCTGACCTGATAACAACAAACTCGAGCCGCGCACCTGGCTGTGTGACTCCGAATCATCTGTTTCCGAGACGGAGGTTTTGGCGTCTCCAATCTGTTTGTTGCTCAAAATGACACTGCCGGATCAGCCTTCTTTTGCCCTTCTCAGGAATGCTGCCATTTGACCGCGGGTCACATGGTCGTTCGGACAGAAGGTCGATGCGGTGCACCCACGTGTGATACCCGAGGCCGCCAACCGGTCGATATCGTGCGAGAAGTAGCTTCCGACGGTATCGGTGAAGGGATACGGCGGGGCGGCCGGCAGTCCAAAACCCCGGACCAGAAACGCGGCCATCTCGCCCCGGGTCATCAGTCTGTCGGGGCAGAAGATCCCTGTGGCACAGCCGCGGGTCACGTTCGCCGCGAACAACCGATCAATGTCACGCTCGAAGAAGTGTCCGACGGTATCGGTGAATCCCGCAGACGGCGCCGTCTCGAGGTTGAGCGCTCGCGATAGGAAGGCAGCCATCTGACCTCGTGAGACAGGCGCATCCGGGCAGAAACGACCGGACCCGCATCCCTTGGTGATGCCCGCCTCTACGAGCCAGGTGATGTCGGGTTCGAAGAAGTGACCGGCGACATCCGTGAAACCACTTGGAGAGGTTGGTGTGCCGGAATCGGCAAGCACCTCGAGGTGGGCGCCGGTGATGGCACACAGACTCTCGCGGTTGAGTTTCCAGAGGTTCCCCCGTCCGCCGGCCACCGTATCTTCCAGCGCGAGTACTACGGCTCCTCCTGTGCTGTCGGCGACGATCATCCCGAATTCCTGAAGACCCCTGGCGATGGTCAACGCCTGGCCTGTGAGGCCCAGGCCGGCGAGATCCACATCTGGACGGATCCGAATGTGCATTCCCTGCAGTGGAGCGTCCGGGTTCGATGTGTCGCCATCGCTACCGATCATCGGAAACACGAATCTCGCGTTGGCGGTGTTGACCCCGATCTTGACGACGTTGTCGAGGCGACCGCCGGCCACGTCGTCGTAGTGCACCATGGCTGTTGATCCCGGATATCCGCGGAACGTCCCGCCGTTTTTCGGCTCATCCGATTGGGGGAGTGATCCGTCGAGGCCGTTTGAGTCGAGGTAGGCAACACTGCCTCCACTCACCGTCCAGGTTCCGGAGGAATACACGGCCTTCGAGAGCTGAGCGACCACGCCGGCCACCAGGTCGTAGACGACCATTTCCCCGTCGGAGTTGTCCGCAGCTGTTGCTCCGATTGGAATCCGCAGATGCGCGAACTCCGGTGGTACATCCCATTTGACCGTTGACACGGGTGTTTCGGGGTCGGACGAATCGGCCACGAAGGTCGGCATGCCCCAGTTGCTGCTGTCGGCCGCGCCTCCGAGGGTGATGCACCCGTCGAGGTCGTTGTCGGCCACGAGGAAGTCGATGATGTTGTCGGAATTGGGATGGACCGTTGCGTCGGGGGCCACCGGCGTGTTCCAGAACGAGTCGGCTGAGAATGCGTCGGGCGCAGGTTCGGCAGCAGAAGCAACATCTGCGGAGATCACCATTAGCCCGATAGCGAGGGCGAGAGCTAGGCGAGTCAATTGACGAGTCATGTGTTGAGTCTCCTTGTGGAGTTCCGTCGTCGCAATCCCCAGCGCACAGTGTCGGCAGAGTATCGTCGATTGGCGGCCACTACCCCAAACCGGTGTGGGTGTACCCGACGGCGGGTCATCCAGACCCGGTGTCAACGATCTGGAGGTCGGCTGCGGTGATGGCACAGAGACCAAACTCGTCGAGGTCCCATCGACCTCCCGAGCCACTCCGGTCCGTGTCTTCCAGCATGAGAACGATGGCCCCGCCCGTGCTGTCGCCGATAATCGCCCCGTACTCCTGGAGGCCCGTGGCAATGATCAAGGCCTGTGGTGCCAGTCCCAGGGTGGTGAGGTCCAACTCCGGACGTATGCGGAGCCGCATGCCCTGGCGGGGTACGCCGTCGGCGACGAGGTCGCCGTCGCTACCCACCATTGGTGAGACCGCATCCACATGCGATCTATGAACCCCGATCTTGACAACGTTGTCCAACACCCCATCCGCGACGTCGTCGTAATGAACGGCCGCCACGGCGCCGTTGTAACCCCGAAAGGTTCCCCGATTGCGGCGTTCATCTGAAGCCGGCAACGAGCCGTCCAGACCGTTCGACTCCAGGTAGGCGATGCTCCCGCCGCTCACAGTCCACGCGTCGCGATCACCGTCGTACCGAGCTTTCGAAAGCTGTGCCACTACCCCTCGATCGAGGTCGTATATCACCATCTCGGCGTCCGATGTGTCCGCCGGCAAGGCGCGGCGCGGGATGCGCAACGATGCGAACTCCGGCGGAACCGGATACTTGGTGGACGTCACGCTATATGTCGGTGAATCCGCATCAGCGACATAGATCGGCATGCCCCAATTGTTCTCGGCTCCGGCCAGGGTGATACACCCCTGTAGCGCGTTATCCGACGCCAGGAACGAGATCATCTCATCGGAGCGCGGATGTAGCGGAACGTCTTCCGGCAGCGGCGTGTTCCAGATCGAATCGGCGCTGAACGCGTCCGGCAATAGCAGCACACGTTCGGAGTCGGCCGTCACCGAAATCAAGATGATCACCACGAGCGCGGTGAGGGCGACGAAGAGGACCTTCTTCACGATCTCGCCAATCTATTGCGCCGAACGGAGAGATGCCATGTCGATACAAGACACTACGATCCCGCTGTGCCAGGGACCTCGTCGACCGCAATAGTGACCTCGGAGGGGTGGACCCATGATCGCTCGGCCCTTGCCACGGTGCGCGCCTTGGCCAGGGCAGGGCGTACCGCCATTGTGGCGGTCAGCGGTCCCGGTTCGCTGGCTGCCGGCTCCCGATTCACATCTGAGACGGTCTCGGTTGTTCCCCCGTCCGACCCCGGCTTTGCTGAAGCAGTTCGAAACCTGGCAACCGATCGGGCGGCAACCACCGTATTCCCCACCTCTGATATCGCGCTCGTCTCGCTCGTTCCCGCGACTGCCCGCCTCATGGACAAGTCCACCCTGACCGCCGGGATCATCGCGGCTGGTCTTACCACCCCTCCCACGAGGACCTTCGCTTCGGCCGCCGAGTTGGACCTCGTCGGCCGTGAGCTCGGCTTCCCGCTGATTGTGAAGCCGCGGACCAAGTCTCCAGGAGGGCCGGTCTCCGTTCGCGTCGACCATGCCATCGACCTCATGGCGGTACCGGTCGGGGTCGGCGTTGCCCAGCCGTATCTGAACGGAGTAACCCGGGCCCTTGCCGGAGTTGCCTGGAATGGACGGATCGTCGCCCGGCTGCAACAACGCTACATCCGGACGTTCCCGTCTGCGGCCGGCACGGCCTCCTTCGCGATAACCGAAGCAATCGATCCAAACCGGTTCGGGTTGCTGGAGGCGCTACTCGGGGACTTCGATGGAATATTCCAGGCTCAGTTCGTTGGAGAAGCGTTGATCGACCTGAATCTCCGCCCGTACGGATCGATGGCTCTCGCCCTGGCGGCGGGATTGAACCTTCCCGACCTGGTGTGCCGGTTGACGGAGGGCGAGGATGTTGCCACGCAAACGGCCGCGGTGGGCGTACGCTATCGCTGGATCGACGGTGATCTTCGCAGCCTTCTGTCGGAAATCCGGGCCGGCGACCGCACCATCTTCTCGGCTTGGAGAGAAGCTATGCCTCACCGCGGAGTCTGTCACAGCATTGTGTCGGTGTGCGACCCGCTTCCTGCCTTCATTCGATTGCGGCGCCAGACTGGAGTAGGGGAATGACGGAGCCAAGCAATGACGAACGTGGCTTTCCCGCCGGTACGTTCCCTTCACCGGCGGATCAGGTGCGCATGGTCGAGGCCTTCGATCGAGCGGTCGCGCTCCTCGAGGCAACCGGCGCAGAGTTCAGCGTCTCTCCACTCGGGCCCGGATGGTCGTCAGACATTGACATCTATGTGCCTGATCTGAGCGCGGCTGAGTCGCTGGCGCGACAAGCGGATTGGATTCCACTCAGCGGCATCCTTAGCCACCTCGGCTATGTCGATGGTGAGAGTTACGCCATCGTCGACCGCGGCACAATTCTCGCCAAAGCCGAATTCAAGTCAGGGCGGGCACCAACGGACCTTGACAAGGTCACGGACCGTGTGCGGCGGCGGGGCAAACCCGACGTTCGGTCGTACCTGGAAGTCCTGCACCTGATGGACGGTGGGGTCGATCCCGACTCAATCGATCCAGGTTTGTTGGGGGGTGTCTCCGATCTGGAGCGCGAACTCGGCAGGAACCGGCTGATCGCTTGGCGGTCTCCATCGCCCACCGATCCGGATGAGCCGGCACCTCGACGGAAATTGCGTCGACCGAGCATCCGGGTGGCGATCAGCGGTATTGATGGATCGGGAAAATCAACGCTCGTGGAGGCGCTCAGTGAGAGCCTCAAACGGTGTGACATTCCGACGACCGTCGTATGGACCCGGCCCGGAATGCGATTGAAGCTGCTCGACCGGTTGGCCGTCTGGGCACGCCGACTCCGCAAAGAGGAAGAGATTGGATTGGAGCGGTTGGCAGAAGGTCAGGCGTCGGAGACCATCTCGTCTCGTCGGGGACTCACGGGCTGGGTCTGGCTGACGCTCGTGACCATGGCGTATCTCGCCGACGTCCGTAATCAGACCAGGAAGGCCGGCGGCCTAGTTATCTACGATCGTCACCTCATTGATGCGCTTGGGACGGTTGATGTGCTCTACCAGGGGGTGCACTCCGGATTTCAGCGTTTCCTCATCCGCTTGTTCATTCCGAACGCCGATTTCGCCGTGTTCCTCGATGTGGATGCGGCGGAAGCGGCTGCCCGGAAGCCGGACGATCTGGTGGGTGCCACGCTTGTCGCCCAGCAGCATGCTGCCTATCGACAACATCTTCACCGGGTGCCGAATCTTCAACGTCACGACGCGATGCTCGGCGGCCACCTCACGGACGACGTCGTGTTGCGAGACCTGAACGAATTCTTGATGGCGTACCCAATGAGTCGGCGGGCTCGTCTGTTTACCTGGGTTCGCCGCCACCGGGCGTGAGGACCGCTCGATACAGATCTGAATACAGCTCGCCGATCGAAGACCAGGCGTGGTTCCGCGTCACGTAGTCCTGACCTGCGCTGCCGATTCGCTCCCGTAGCCCGGCATCGGAGAGCAATCGAAGTGTGGCTTCGGCTACCTCATCTGCCGTGTTGGCTATGAGCACCTCGATGCCGTCAGCGAGGCTCGTTCCCCGCACCGCCAGCTCACTCGCAACACAGGGCAGACCGTTTGCGAGGGCTTCCAGCAGTTTGTTCTTGATCCCTGTACCGCTGATCATCGGACAGACGTACACGCTTCCGACGGCGAGCGCATCAACCATGACATCGACCGGTCCGACGACATCAACGCCTGGTCGGCCGTCGAGGCTCCGGATCTCGTCAGAAGGATCGCGACCAACCAAGGACACCCGGGCCGACGGTTGCACGGCTCGGATTCTGGGTAGGACTTCATTGACGAGGAACAGCGCGGCAGACACATTCGGCGGGTAGTCCAGCGCTCCGGTGAACAGGAGATGATCGCGTTGTCGGGCCACATCGCGTCGTGATCCGAAATCGTCCACGTCAACACCATTCGGGATTACCGAGACCGACAGACGAGCATTCTGGTGTTCGAGGGCCTCCCGATCTTCGGCGCTCACAACGACGACCCGATCCGCCTGTCGATATGAGTGCCGAATAGCCCAGATCGCTCGAGCTCGCTTCACCCGCTTGCTAATCAAACCTGCGGCGGTTCTTGCCTCCACGGCATCGACATTGAGGTGAGGAGCATCGAGAGCGCCGAGTATGGACGACATCGGCCGGGGTAGTCGTCGGAGTATTCCCGCCAGCGGGGCACCAACGACGTGCACGACCTGGGGTTTGAACCGTCCGATCTGATCCAACGTCTCCCTTTCGAGCTTGCGCCGTCCGCCGGCAACGAGGGAACAGTTCAGCCCGTCGATGTCTTTGAACAGCCCGTTCTCATCATCCGGGGCCAGAAACCGGACATCGTGGTGCCGGTGCAGTTGTTTGAGCAGGTGGTAGAGGTGCAGCACGTAGCCGTCCCGGATCGGCAACCGGGGTGGCCGCATGCCGACGACCAGCACCCGGAGACGGTCGCCTGGGTCATTCATGGGGGCTCCGAACGGCGGATGGCACAGGGTTACAATCCTCCAGGCCCGACGGCCGGGCGGAGGAATACGACTTTGGGGGATTTCGAAGTGTCACAGATCGCTCCGGCGGTATCGGTCATCATCCCGATCCTGAACGAAGTCAGGACCATCGATGCCACGCTCGAATCCGTGGTCTGTCAATCGTACCCAGAACTCGAGATCCTGGTGGTCGACGGAGTATCTGATGATGGAACCCTTGCCAAACTGCTTGCCTGGTCGGCGCAGGACCCGCGGGTTCGAGTCCTCACCAACCACCGCAAGTCCATTCCAACTGGGCTCAATCTCGGCCTCAGAGAGGCGACGGGCTCCTATCTCGTGCGGGTCGACGCCCATTGCACGATTCCCAACGACTACGTTGAACGACTGGTGACCCATCTCCAAACCGGCAAGTGGGCCGGGGTTGGTGGCAAGAAAGAGGCGGTAGGTTCACCCCCCAGCGGAGCAGCCATCGCCGCCAGCCTGGGGTCACCGTTCGGAGTGGGTGGTTCTGCATATCACTACGCGACCGAACCGATGGAGACGGACCACATACCGTTCGGTGCATATGGCACCGACCTGGCCAGGGAGCTTGGAGGATGGGACGAGCGACTCGTCGCCAATGAGGACTACGAGTTCGACGTGCGCGTGCGCGCTAGCGGAGGAAAGCTGCTGCTCGACCCGACGATCGAGGTCGCATGGCGTTGTCGGAGTCGAATTATCGATCTTGCCCGCCAATATCGGAGATATGGACGAGGCAAGGCCGATGTGGCTTTCCTGCACCCATCTGAGGTGCGCTTTCGCCACGCCGCGCCACCGCTGGTCGTCGCCGCGCTCGTCGTCTGCGCCGGCCTCCTCCCCTTCTTCCCGCTCTTGTTGCCGGGGGTCCTCTTGGTCTATCTGGCACTCCTCATCGGCATGTCCGCACCGATCATGCGGACGCTCGGTTCGTGGCGGGACCGATTTCGGGTTCCGGGGGTTCTCGGCGCCATGCAACTTGCGTGGGGTTGGGGAGTCTGGGAGGGGTTGGCTCGTATTGCGCGCTACGGCTTCCGTTTGCCGGAGGCATCGGGCGTTGATTCAACTCGCTGGGGAAGCCCGGAATGGGCGGTGGAAGACGAGCCTCCCATCACCTGAGCTGCCGGGTTATCAGCCGGCCCGGATCGATCACGTTCCTCGCCATCCACTCGCCGTCGCCGGCCAGCGCCGGGGTACGGGTTAGCGCTCCGGCGGTAGTGGTCAACCACCATGCCCAACCGATGACCGGCAGCAGCCGTCCATCCCATGGAATATCGAGGCGGCGCATATAGGTTCCGATTAAACCGGCAACGTCGGGTCTCGCCCAAAAACCGTCGGCCACCAGGTCCCCGTAGGCCATGCCTCCACTCCGGCGAATTTCCTCGGCGCGCAAGTGGAGAAGGTCGGTGCCCGGAACGGCTCGCTCGAGCCAGGAGTCCCAGTCGACGATCCCGGTCAACTCTCCGTTGTGAAACAGAAGATTCCCGGACCAAAGATCGCCATGTGCGACAACCGCGGGCAGGTTTCCGGTCGCCCCGTCGATGATCGTCGCTACTCCCTTGATATCCACGGCGGTTGTCGCCGATGCCAACACGCCCGCACTTGATTCGATCGCAGTGATCGGTTCGCTGCTGCGGGGCAGATCACAGAGGAAGTCGCTGACCTGTTCGGTCATCGCCGCCGTCAACTTGTCGACGCGGCGCCCGTCGACGAACCCTTCGAGTGTCCACCGGACCATATCTCTGGTGCCGGTTGCCAAAGCAGCAGGCACGACCGGTCGGCTGATCGCCTGCAATGCCTCATAATGGCGCCCAGGGTCGCCGGACGTGTCAATCGAGCCGAGTCGCAGCAGCACGGCCCGGCCACGCTGGGTCCCGATCTGGTGCAATCCGCCGCCGCTCCCTGCTCGCGGGTGATCGGAGGGAACGAACTCCTCTTGTCGGCGTATCGAGTCGATCGGTGAGTTGTGGGGGAGTTGAACATACATAGCCCCGGCCAGGAGCCTCTGCCTGAGCCGTGGGAAGCGGGGCCAGCGTCCGGGAGAAGGTCGCCAGATTACGAGCTCGCGATCTGCGGGAAGCAAGCGATCGGCACGCCGATGGTTGACGGCCCGGTCCACGAGATGGCCGATGAGCCGGCGCCATCCGTCTGCCGGGGGACAGATGACCATAGGGGTCTCTAGACCAGTCTCGCCAAGGAGTGGGTAGAGCAGATCGGATTGGTTCACGATGCTCGCCGTTTGGCGAGCCTGACCCAGATCTGCTCTTGGATGTCATGACAGACCTGATCGGCAGGCCGGTCCACGCCAATCACGATGCCGCGGTTTCGTTCGATGACGCGGCGCCAGACTTCTGACATGCGGTCGAGATGCTCAGGCGAGTGCTCTCCCTTGCGTGCAAAGAGGATCTCGCCAGGAGCATCGAGAAGGACTATGAGATCAGGCCCGGGAGCCAGCGTCCGGATCACTCCTCGTTTGATAGTCCGAACGAACCGGGACTCACCACCAATGTGGCCGGCTTCGATGGGATGGCGGTCGCACACCACAACTGTGCCCCGTCGAGCCGCCACCTCGAGTGACCACAGTTTCATGAGGGTCGTTACGATCCACTTGGCCAGCCCCGCCATCCGGCGTGCTGGCGAGACCCGCACCTTGCGCGGCCGGCGCCCGGCGGGTGATCGACGGGCGTCGCCGAGGTATCTGCTCGTCACATCGATCGGCATGCTTTTCTCGACGCATTCAGAGGCAGTCGACTTACCGGCTCCATCGGCCCCAAGCAACGCGACGACCATTCCACGACGGCGGCGGAGCAGCCATGCGAGATCGCCGATTATTTGCGACTGCTCTTTGCCGCGCAGCTTCACATCGACTTTGATCCAGCCCTGCGATCCAAGACCAAGGAAGAAACGATGGTCTGCTCGGCGGTGCGGGCGGTATGGGAGGAGGCCGGCGCTCTCAAGTCCGCTCCGAAGCTCGATGAGGTCGGATTCCCTCCCCCACACGTCGATTTCGTGGAGTCCCGAAGTCGTGACTGGCGGTTTGCGGATTTCGATTCCGAGTCGGTGGAGCACTGAGTGGACGTGCTCGATGTCCGGTTCGATCGGAAACGGTGCCGGTTCGCCCTGCCTGTTGGCATCCATGCGCAAAAGCTACCATTGATACCTCGTGAAACCCCTTTCAGTGCTTCTGGTCGGTAAGGGACCTCCTGATTCGGGGGGTATTTCGGCAATGCTCACGACGTTGCAGCGACACCTCACACCACGATGCAGTGTAGGTGTCCTCAATCTGACTCGCGACCGGGGTTACACCGCCGGCGTTCTGAGCGCCACCAATGTTGGCAGGACCATTGCCGACACCGTTCGTGTGTTCAGACTCGGCGGCGCCTATGACGTGGTCTACGTGCATAGCGCTTTCGTTCCGTCCGTCACGATGATCAGGGCGGGTCTGCTGTTGATTGCCGCGCGGGTGCGGGGGGCGAGGACGATTCTCCATGTCCACGGCGGATCGCTGCCGGAGTGGGCGTCATCGAAGATGAGACGGTTGCTCATCCGGATCATTGCGCCGGCCGCCAACGTCATGATCAGTGTGTCGGACGGCATCACCACCGTCCTTCCGGCCAAGCGCACTGTGACGATCTACAACGGGGTGGATACCGACACCTTCGCACCAATTGAAAGAGGGAATCGGAATCCACCGACTGTGATTTACGCAGGGCTTCTCACCCGCCGCAAGGGTGTTGTCGATCTCATGGATGCTTCCCGGCTCTTGCTTTCGCGGGGTGTAGCGCATCGGTTGGTGATCGTCGGGGGGCGACCGGACGAAGGTGTCGCCGAGGAGCAGGAAGTACTGGCCGTCGCCAGCGGTCTGGAGGACTTCATCGGGGCCGTCCCCCACCGGGAAATGCCTGAATACCTGCAGCGGGCGGACGTGTTCTGTCTCCCGTCGTGGTTCGAGGCCATGCCGTTGTCGGTACTCGAGGCTCTGGCCAGCGGCCTGCCGGTAGTGGCTTCACGGGTAGGGCAGATACCCCAGGTCATCAACGACGATGTCGGGCGACTGGTGGAACCGCACGACCCGGGAAGCCTCGCCGACGCCCTCGAGGAGCTTCTCACCGACACAGAACTTCGCCGCCGTCTGGGGTCGAACGGTCGGGCGCTGGCAATGGGGGAGTACTCGCTGGAATCAACCGTCTCGGAGATTCTCGACGTTGTCCGGGCCATTGGAGTTCAGCGCCGGGCGAACTGATACGCCTTTGACATCCGGGCCGGCAGGTACCAACGCGCGTTCTTGACTCCGAAGCGAATAGATCCGTTGGCGCGGTATATGCCGACTCTCGGAAGAGAATACGAACTGATTTCCTCTGGGCCGGTTGGCAGGGTGAATGCCCGGGCGTAGCCGGCCGCCTTGGCAGCCTCGGCAACCGTATGGTTCCACCTCCCGCGCGGGTAGGCGAGGTTCGGTACGGGAGCGCTGATTATCTCTTCGAGGATCTGCCGGCTGGTCTTGAGGTCTTCGAGACATTCGCTGTGTGACAGCGAAGTGAGATCCTTGTGGAAGAGTGAATGAGAACCAATGCCCACACCCTCAGCGGCCATCGTCATGATCTGGTCCCGGGTCAAGGTCTCGAGACGGAATGGCGGGGGTGAGTCCACCCAGCTCACTTCGTGTCCCCGGTCGATGGTTGCCGCTACGACGAATACCGTCGCCGGAAGGTGTAGTCGCCGGAGGATTGGGAGCGCTACGTCGAAGTTGTCGGCGAATCCGTCGTCGAAGGTGAGCGAAGCGACGCGCCGTGGGAGCCTTCCGTAACGGTCGAGCAGTCCCACGGCAGTCTCCAGATCAACGGTTGTGAATCGCCGGGCGAGCCATTCGCATTGATGCTCGAATCGCGTTGCGGTCACGGCCAGCGGGTCTGCCCAATCGTTGCACACAGAGTGATAACACAGGACTGCCATAAGTGGCGATGGTACCAAACGGCGAGTCTCGAGTTGCGCCACTCATCATTCGCGAAAGAAAACCCACAACCACGATGCGTGACGTGTACACTACAAACTCAACACAAAAAGAAGGGCGTTCGGAGCCCTCGGTTTGTATCGCCCTGGGATTCTTGGAGACTCTTTACCTTGGAAGCGAGGATGGAGTTATGTCAAAGAAACTGCAGGCGCCGACGAACCGTCGGTACTCGGCCGAGTTCAAGGAGCGGGCGGTGCGGATGGTCCGCCAGCTCCGGGAGGAGACCGGGGAGAAGAGGGGAACGATCGGCCGGGTGGCCGGCCAGTTGGGGTGTGGGGTGGAGTCCTTGCGCGCCTGGGTCCGACAGGACGAGATCGACCGGGGTGAGACGCCCGGGGTGACCTCGGATGAGTCCGAGACGATCAAAGAGTTGCAGCGGGAGGTGAAGGAGCTGAGGAGAGCGAATGCGATTCTTCGTTCTGCCTCGGCTTTTTTCGCAGCGGAGCTCGACCGCCCACAGAGGTGATGGTGGATTACATCGACGGGCATAGAGAGGAGTTCGGGGTCGAGCCGATCTGTGACCACGCTCATTGAAACTCCCCAGACCTGCTCACTGAAATTCCCCACCTCCTGAGAGGGAATACCCACTGTTGG
>JARGFH010000029.1 GCA_029210695.1 Acidimicrobiia bacterium | reverse complement strand
GCGTAGTAACCATCAGATTGGCAGAGCCCTCCTAATCAACCGGGAACCCCTACACCCCGCTCAATTCCGAAGCGCCGGAAAACCGACTCGCCGGCTGTGCGAACATCGACCCGAACTCCGGGGACCAGGTCCCGCAACGACGCCACCATGACCAGATTGCTCTCGAGATCTCCGATACCCTCCGCCGCCGCGAACCGGGCGGCGCGGACCGATGCGCTCTGCTCGGCGATCGCCGCCTCAACTGACTGCTTGAGCGTCCCTCCAAATGTGTTCGGCGGGGAGTAGTACCGAAGCTCGATGGAACCGCCGCCGTGCACGAGCTCGCTGTAGTCAGACGGCACAACGAGCCCTGCATCGACCCGGTTGCGCGCCACCCCGTCTATGAGCGCAGCTTCGTCGTCGAACTCAACGAGGTCGACCTCACCCGTCTCGAGTGTCTCGAGGAGGTCGGTTCCCAATGAGCCTCCCGCACGACCGAGGACGCCCAACTGCGGATTGAATGAACCACCAAAAGCCGCTCCCATGACGACGATGATGATGAACGGCAGCAGCACGATGAAGAACAGTCCGAGGCGGTCTCGTGAAAGTCGCGTCATGTTGACCCGCGCAATGGTGAGCGCCTTCATCGGCCCACCACCAGTTGCCTGGCGCGGAGCAGTCCGATCCAGCCCGTCACTATGCCGATGGCGAGCATGACCCCAACTGCAGGAAGAACATCAACGACCGTCCCCGACGCCGAAGCCAGCTCATCGAGTCCACGCAGGAACCAGGCATGAGGGGTGATGAAGCTCAGTCGCGACACAAACTCCGGAGCCCGGTCGAGGCTGAAGAACGTGCCACCGAGAATGGCCAGCGACATGGCCAGAATGGCATTCCATCCAGATGCCTGCTCCTCAGTCTTCGCCATGGTCGCCGCCATGGCAGATACTCCGGTCGCGGAGACGACGGCCGCCAACACCAGGAGAGCGACTCCGAGAGGGTCGCCCCAATCGGCCCCCAACAGCCGCGTCGAGGCAACGGCCAGCACGGTCATAGCGATCGCACCGAGTACGAATCCGGTGAGAGCCTTTCCGATGACGATGGCCCACGGGCCGACCGGGGCCGCCACGAGGCGCGGGAGCGTCCCCTGGCGGCGCTCTGAGAGGAGGCTCAGAATGCCGAACTGAGCCGTGAAGAAGAGGAACATGATCGCCATCGACGCTGAGTAGAACGTCTTGTCCGACATCTGTTTGGAGTCGGCTTCGACTTCGTCGACCAGAATTGATGGTTCGAACACCGCGGCGCGCGCGGAGAGGCCGGCCAACGCGTCCGACTGCACCGTCGTGAACCCGCCGAGCGCGGCCGCTACCGACAGCGAGACGGCATTGACCTCTTCCGCGTACCGCGTCGCAATGGCCTCGGCGATCTGCGTGGCCAGCGCAGAATCGATGTTGCCGATGATGGTGAGCGTTGCGTCGTTGCCGCGCTGGATTGCCTCCGAGAACCCGGCCGGGATGATGAACGCCGCACCCATCTCGCCGCTCTCGACCATGCCGGCGGCCGCCTCCCGATCAGGCACGGCCGTGAGGTCGGCAAATCCGGCGTCGGCGACGCCCGGCAGTACCTGTCCGGTCAATAGCGCGGACACGGGACCCTGATCGAGGTCGACGACGGCGTAGTCGGTATGGAACCCCTGGTCGGAAGGTATCAACAGGGCAAAGACGGCTGCGAGTGCAAACGGAGCGATGACTGCCATGATGATGGCCGAGCGGTCCCGCAGTCTCTGCCGGAGATCCTTGGCGGCGATGATGAGTGCGGCGCGCATGTCAGTCTCGCAATGCCTTGCCGGTTAGGTGCAGGAACACGGCTTCGAGGTCGGGTTCAACCACGTCGACGCTCTTGACCGCGGCACCGGCGGTCGACATGACCAGGAGAAGGGCAGGAAGGATGACCCGGGCATCGGCAGTGAGGATGTCAAGGCGATTGTCTACCTTGCTCACATCCTCCACGCCGTCGACGGATCGGGCAGCAGCGGCGGCACCATCGACATCGCCTTCTGCGATTACGCGAATCCGGTCGTGCTGACCGACCAGTTCGACGAGTTGGCGTCGCGTTCCTTCAGCCTTCAACTGACCCTGATCGATGATTCCAACCCGGTCGCAGAGGCGCTCGGCTTCCTCCATGTAGTGCGTCGTGTAGAGCACAGCCATGCCTTCGCCCGAAAGCTGCTCCACGCTATCCAGAATGGCATTGCGACTCTGTGGATCGACGCCGACGGTCGGCTCGTCCAGAATCAAGAGGCTCGGCTCATGAAGGAGGCCGATGCCGATGTTGAGGCGCCGCTTCATGCCTCCGGAGTACTCGTCCGTCTTGTCCGCCCGGCGATCGGACAGCCCGGTCACCTCCAGCACCGCGTCCGTTCGGTTCTTCAGGGCCTTCCCGGTGAGCCCGTACAGCCTGCCAAAGAAGGCGAGGTTTTCCTCCGCGGTGAGATCGGGGTATATCGCCAGATCCTGCGGGACATACCCGATCCACCGCTTGGCGTGCGTCTGTCCGACATCGATTGCCTCGCCGACCACCTTCACTTCGCCGACATCTCGCCTGAGGAGGCCGCAGACCATCGAAATCGTTGTGGTCTTCCCTGCACCGTTGGGCCCCAGCAACCCGTAAGTCTCACCCAGATCGATGTGGAAGCCGACGCCATCGACGGCCTTCCGCTCGCCATAGCTCTTGTGGAGGTCCCGGCAGTCGAGAACCCGGGTCGTATCAACCATCTCTGTCTCCCTTTGCTGAGCAGGCCGACGATGCCATGAGGTTGTGATGCCGTCGCTCCCGCCACACAAACTACCGTTCCATTCACCTCCCCGCGGTCTTGTGACGCTGCGCCCAGCGGGCGATACTGGTGAAACGGTGTTTCACGATCGTTTTGACGCCGGCAGGCAACTCGCCCAGGAACTCGGTGAATATCGCGCCGAGCACCCGGTCGTGCTCGGCCTCCCGCGCGGAGGCGTCGCGGTTGGAAAACCAATCGCCACCCACCTCCAATGTCCGCTCGACATCATCGTCGTTCGCAAGCTCGGAGCGCCCGGCCAGCCGGAACTCGGAATCGGGGCGATCGCCGAGCACGGAGTGCGCGTGGTGAACGACGATCTAATGCGGTACCTGCGAGTGAGCGAGGCACAGCTGTCGGCCGTCGAAGCGCGCGAGCGGGCAGAACTCCAGCGGCGCGTCGACCGGTACCGTCGCCAACGACCAGAGGTGGCTCTGGAAGGGCGGGTGGCAATCGTCGTCGACGATGGTCTGGCCACCGGGTTCACGGCCAGAGCAGCCGTCCTGGCTGCTCGCCGCCGACATGCCGATCGGGTGATACTGGCCGTGCCGGTTGGGGCCAGAGACACGATAGAGGCGCTCGCAGCCCTGGCAGATGGCGTCGAAACGGTTTCCGCACCGAGAGACCTGCGCGCCGTCGGCTTCTGGTATCGAGACTTCACCCAGACGACTGATGAAGAAGTGCTCCGGTTGCTCGAGGACGGCTGAGTCGCGAGGAGTAACACACCGCTAGTGGTCCGTCGCGGATTTGGTGACTTGGTCTCCTGCCGGACGATCCCCGCTGTGGCAGGGTTCGTGGCACTGCCTACCCCGGTCATCAAATAGCAGACAGACCACTAGGTCCGCAGACCGCCCAACTGGCGGTCGGAGGGCTCCGCTCAGCAAAACCACGGTTCGGTGAGCCGTGGCCTCCCTTCGCCGCTCGAGAGCCGTACGGATTCTTCGTCGATCCCGGCCGCAGCCAGGATCTCCCTGGTCATGGTTGCGAGGACCTCGTCCCGAGAGAGACCGGTTGCCCCATCAACGAGACGTACCAGGCGGGACTGGAGAGCGTCGAGGACCGGGTCGGCCGCAATCCATGAGTAGCTCAACGCCTCGGCATCGTAAGGACCAGGTTTCCACTGGGACTCGGGGAGGTCCAGCAGCAGAGATCCGGACGGTATCAATAGCCTGATCGTCAGCTGGATGGGATCAACATCGAGATCGTGGCGATCCATGAACCGGAGCATCTCGACCAGGTCTTCCAAGGTCGACCATGGGGTGAAAGGAAGCCAGGTAGGGCGAACGTCGATGCCACAGGCACGCAACAAGTGGACGGCCTCTGCCAAATCCGACGCCGTATGTCCCTTGTCGAGGATGTGCAGTATCTCGTCGTTGGTGGTCTCGAAGGCCGAGACCACGAACACAACACCGAGCTCCGCCATCCGCCCAAGGAGGTGGCGGTGCCGCAGCAGGTGTTCCACTTTGATTGTGACATCGAAGGTGAGCTCAGGATTCCGGAGGCGTGCCTCCTCGAGAACCCGGAGCGCGTGGGCGGGCCCGTTGAGGAAGTCCGGGTCGGAGAAACTGATGTGCCCGGCTCCTGCTGCCACCTGCCGGTCGATGTCTTCGAGAACGATCCGACGGTCGATGGGCCGAAACTTGCCGTCGTAGACAACCGGCACCGGGCAATGCCGGCACCGGTAGCGGCACCCGCGCGTTGCCGCGGTTGATCCCGCGGTACGACGCCGTCCGGCCAGCTCGAGCCCCACATAGGCCGTCAACGGAGCGAGGTCGGAACGATCGGGGGCGAACCGTATTGCCGATTTCTGGAGATTCACAACCGCCCCTGCTCCTAATCCAGCCGCCCACCGGATGAGGTCGGGCTCATACTCCCCTGCCAGAGCGACCGCTCCGATGGGGAGATCGGATGCTCCGGCGTAAAGGCCGAAGAAGCACAACGGAATGTCCGGCCGCATCTTTCTCACCGATTGCGCGGCGCCCAATGCAATCCTCATCGCCGTGTGCATCGGGACTGCCAGGGCAACCCCTTCGGACCACGCAACATCGGGTTCCCTGAGCGGCTCGAGACTGAGATCGCAGACCCGCACCTCGTGCCCGGTCGAACGCAGGGCGGCTGCAGCCGATGCGACGTGGAATGGTTGGTGACCGAGTTCGTAGGAGGAGATGAGCAGGATTCTCACTGGACCCCCATCCTACGTTCGATCCTCACCTACGGGTCCACCGTGGTCGGCGGTAACTCGAACCAGAACGTGCTACCCCGACCGGGTGTGCTCTCGACGTCCAGCGTCCCCTGATGAGCCTCTACGATCTTCCTGGCGATGGCGAGGCCGAGCCCGGTTGAGGTTTCGCCGCCGGTTGGTTTGGCCTCGGCGGTCTCGAAGTACTCGAACAGCCGTACCTGGTCTGCCTCCGATATGCCGGGGCCCTCATCCGTGACACCGACCCGGATCACATCATGTTCAATCGTGAGCGTCACCGAGACAACACTGCCCATCGGGGAATACTTGATCGCATTCGACAGCAGATTGTCGAGGACCTGGCGGATCCGGGTCCGATCGGCTTCGATCACCGCCGGGCTGCTCTCGACCAGCACGACCCGGATATCTTTCGGGCCTGCCAGGTATCCGTGTCGATTCACGGAGTCGGCAACGAGCGCTTCGAGATCGAAAGTCTCTCTATTCAGTTCGAGCCTGCCCGACTCGATATGAGCTACATCCAGTAATTCGTTGACGAGGGCGAGCATGTAGCCCGACTGCTCTTTGATGTCTTTGATGAGCATCTTTCGCTCGACGGGGGCAAGATAATCGGCCTCGTCGAGGAGGTCGGCCGTGACCTGAATGGTGGCCAGGGGGCTCCGCAAGTCGTGGCTGACCATCCCGATGAAGGTGTTCTTGATGTCATCGAGTGCTCGGAGTTGCCGGTTCTGCTCCTCGATGGCCGCCGCCCGCTCGGCGAGCTGACTGGTCAGCTTCCCCTTTTCGATGACGCCAGCCAGTTGGTCTGCGATGCGTTCGAACGTGTTCGTGTGGATCTCTGAGTAGGCCCCCGGCTCGAAACTCGAGAAGAAGAGGAACCCGACTGCCTTCCCGTCAATGAGCAGGGGGCAGGTCAGCGACGATTGCACGCCCTCCTCGACGAGCAACCGGGTCGACTCCGACTCAGGCCGGGTGGCGAGGTACGAACCAAGATCGTTGATGATCCTCGGTCTCCCCTCCGCCAGGATCCCGGCCAGGCTCGTCGTCTCGATCGGTAGTGCGTACCCGGCCCCGAGGCGAACCAACTCGGATTCCGAGCGCAACCAGCGCGCCGTGACGATTCCGTCGTTGATGAGCGAGAAGCCGATACGATCGTACGGGATCACATCGCGGAACCCGTTGTAGATATCGTCGAGGACTTCGTCGAGCAGTAGTCCGCCGCCAACGTGCGCAGCGAGTTGATCGAGAGCCAGGAGATCCCGATAGTTGACCTCGACCTCTGCAGCGAGCGCGTTGATCTCGGTGACGAGAGCTTTGGCATCGGAAGGCAAATCTGATTGCAGTGCGGAGCAGAGTTCCTCGAGCCTCTTCAGGCGTGTTTCGACGTCGGTCTGTTGCATCTCTTTCCCGGGGTTTCGTATGCACGCTAGTGCATATCGTGGGCGTGGTTAGTCGGCGACCGACCCGCCCACCACATGGGTCCACCCGAAGCGACCTTTGATACAGAGATTGCCCACCGTGACGTCATGATCAACCGGGGCATCGACCCGTACGATGGCCCCGTCCTGAACCGTCAGGTCGAGGTTGCATCCGACCCCGCAGTAGGGACAAACGGTCCTGGTCACCGACTGTCGATCCTCATCCCACTCATCCGCCGCCCTGAGATCGAACTCGGTCTTGGGCACGAGTGCCCCGGTTGGACATACGGCAATGCAGTTCCCGCAATAGACACAGGCCGATTCGGGCAGGAACACGTCGAACTCGGTGGCGATTCGTGCGTCGAAGCCGCGCCCGGCAACGCTGATCGCAAAGGTGTTCTGGGCCTCGGGGCCGCACGCCTGTACGCACTGGTAGCACAGGATGCACTTGGCGTAGTCCCGGACATAGAGGTTGTCCTGAATGAGGGCAGGCGGTTGGTGACGGGCGAAGGAAAGACCGTCCGGGTCCTGATGCCGGCCGGGCCGGCTCGGAGCGGAAGTCTGATTGGCCGGGAGCGCCGTCTGGAAGCGGTCGGGATCGATTTCGTACTCTTCCATCCATTGGCGGGCCTCGTCGGAGACGAGCGAGAGGTCAACCGACGAGGCGAGCATCTCGAATACGAGTTTCCTGGCGTGGCGCACCCGGGCGCTATCGGAATCGACCACCATCCCCTCCTCGAGTGGGCGGGAACAAGCCGGGACGAGGGGACGGTTCCCTGCCACCTCGACGACACAAACCCGGCAGACGTTGGGAGCGCTCGCCTGCGGCAGATAGCACAGCGTCGGCGTCCCGACACCGTTGCCGGCCAGCGCCTCGAGCAGAGTGGCCCCGTCCGGAGCAATGGCCGGCTTCCCGTCCAGTGTGAACTCGATCATACGCCACCTCGAATCAGGCCCAGGTCGATGGCAGATCGCACCGCGTTGGCGGCGGTCTGGCCGAGTCCGCAGATCGACGCATCGGTCATCGCTTGACCAACCTCCCGGATCAGAGGAGCTGCATCGAACCCGGCGCGCGCCCTCACCAGCAGTTCTTCCTGTCGCACCGTTCCGATCCGGCATGGTGCACACTGACCACACGATTCGTCGCGGAAGAAGGCGGCAATCCTGGCGACGATATCTGCCATATCCGTGGCGGAGTCGAACACGACGACGGCTCCAGATCCCAGCGATGCCCCATATTCAGCCGCCCTCTCGTTCGCCAGTGGCATTTCGAGCGCTTCGCGTCCGATGAAGGTCCCGGCGGCTCCGCCGAGGAGGACCGACCGGAGGGATGATCCGTTGCGCATCCCTCCTGCAAGGGCCAGGAGGTCCTGCAGTGTGGTTCCGAACGGGACCTCGTAGACCCCGGGAACACCTACATGCCCGGAGATCGCAAAGACTTTCGTGCCGGTCGATAGATCAGTTCCGAGTTCACGGTACGCCTCGGGTCCCCCCGTGATGATGATGGGGACATTGAGCAGGGTCTCGACGTTGTTCACCACGGTTGGGCGGCCGAAGAGACCGGCCTGCGTTGGGTAGGGTGGCTTGTTGCGGGGTTCTCCACGGTATCCCTCGATCGAGTTGAACAGGGCCGTTTCCTCGCCGCAGATGTAGGCGCCGGCGCCTACCCGCAACTCGATGTCGAACGACGTGCCCGAGCCGAGGATGCCGTCTCCGAGCAAGCCGGCAGAACGGGCGGAGACCAGCGCGGCGGCCAGTCGTTGTCTGGCCAGCGGGTATTCACCGCGCAGGTACACGAAGCCTTTGGAGGCGCCCACCGCCAGCGCAGCAATCGTCAGTGATTCGATCAGGGCGAATGGATCCCCTTCGATCAGCAGCCGATCTTTGAACGTGCCGGGCTCCGACTCGTCGGCGTTGGCAACTACGTAGCGGGGGGCCGGTTCGGCTGCCGCCATGTCCCACTTGCGGCCGGTGGGAAACCCGGCCCCACCGCGCCCCGTCAATCCCGAGGCGGCAATGAGAGCCCGGATGGTGGCTGGACCGATCGCCAGCGCCTGTTCGAGGGCCGCGTACCCGCCGTTGGACCGGTACGACTCGAGGGAGGCCGGATCGACCCCTTGGACGATGCGTCGCAGCAGCCGGACTTCGGCAGGTCCCTGCGGCGTGGTTGATCGGTCGATCCCGAGTTCGAGGTTCATGCGGGCGAGCTCGGCTAAACCGTCGAGCGGCCGGCCGGACAAATCGGCGTGCACAGGACCATGATCGAAATCGTCGGTTCCTGTTCGTTGCACGAAAACGGCCGGTGCCCGATCACATCTGCCCAGGCAGGGGCTGCGGTGCCAGCCGACCGCTTGACCGGTTCCCTCAGGACCGAAAACGCGTTCACATTCATCAATGAGCTCCATCGCCCCATTGGAGCGACAGACGATGTCGTCGCACACATGGAGAACATCGGGCGCCTGCTCAGACAACGCCAGCATGCTGTAGAACGAAGCGACCCCGTACGCATCAGCAGGAGGCACGGAGAGGGCCTCGCACAAGTGGTTCAGAGCTCCATGGCTGATCCATCCGATCCCAGACTGGAGAGCGTGGAGGCCGGGCAGGAGCAGTTCCCTCAGTTCCCTGCTGCGCGGCCGCTCGAGCCTGGTCTCCTCGGTCAATCCGTTCGCCGACGGTTGGCCCTCCATGAACAGGTCGATCACGGACCGCTCTGCTGCAGTTGCCTCGGCCTGCGCGAAGTGGAGATCCAATTCAGGCTCCTATCTTCTCGATCCGAATGGCCGAAGCCTTGAACTCGGCGGTTCCTGAGCGTGGGTCCCAGGCGTCGATGGTCAGAATGTTGACGTCGACCTCGTCCGGGAAATGGAAAGCCATGAAGGCCAGGCCCGGCCGGAGATTGTGGTCCACCCGGACAGGCGCTTCGATTGCACCGCGCCGCGACACGATCCGCGCCACCTCCCCATCCTCGAGTCCGAGCCCTTCTGCATCGCGGGGGTCGAGATCGATGCATCCGCCCTGCCGTTTGGGCGAGTCCATCCGGCTACTTTGAACGCCGGTGTTGTACGACTCGAGGTGCCGGCCGGTGGTCAACCGGATCGGGTATTCGTCGGTTAGCTCGTCGACGGGCGGGGCATGCTCGACCGGAGTGAACGGGGCCGGGGGGCCTTCGGGCGGATCCGCCCACAAGCGGCCGTGAAGGAACAGTGCGCCCGGATCATCTTCCGAACGATAGGGCCACCGCAAGCCGCCCTCGGCCTCGAGGCGTGCGTAACTCATGCCGGCGTGCATCGGGGAGAGCTCGCGTAGCTCATTCCAGATGTCCTCGGCAGCCGAGGAACCCAGGTCTTTCCCGAACCGTCCGGCCAGTTCGGACAAAATGTCGGTATCGGCTCGCGCTCCTTCGGGCGGATCCACGGCCTTTCGTACTCGCTGCACTCGCCGCTCGGACGACGTCACGGTGCCTTCCGTCTCGGCCCACGAAGCGGCCGCCGGAAGCACGACGTCTGCCATTTCGGCGGTCTTGGTCAGGTAGAGATCCTGCACGATCAGCGAGTCGAGTCCCTCCAGCAGCGTGCGCGCCCGCACAGCCTGTGCTTCGCTCTGGGCAGGGTTCTCGCCGATCACGTACAGGCTGCGAAGGTCACCCCGCTCCATGGCGTCAAACATCTCGCTTATGTTCCACCCATTGTGATCGGGAATCCTGCTCACCCACTTGGCTTCGAATCTGGCACGTAGCTCTCCATCCTCGACGTCCTGAAAACCCGGCAACTTGTTGGGAAGGGCACCCATGTCACCGCCGCCCTGGACGTTGTTTTGGCCCCGGATGGGCACCAGGCCCGATCCATAGCGACCGACGTGCCCGGTCAGCAAGGCCAGGTTGATGAGTGCGAAAACGTTGTCGGAGCCGTTGTGGTGCTCGGTGATTCCAAGGGTCCAGCACAGCTGGGCGGTGCCGGCCGTGGCATAGGCATGGGCGAGTTCACGAATGCCCTCTGCCGGCACGCCGGTGACCGCCTCGGCGCGCTCGAGCGTCCATCGCTCAACAGACTCCCGGTAGTCCTCAAACCCGACGGTGGCAGTGCTGATGAAGGCCTCGTTGGCGAGACCGGCGGCGATGATCTCGCGACCGACCGCATTTGCCAGCGCAATGTCGGAGCCGACGTCGATGCCCAGCCACAAGTCGGCCCACCGGGCCGACGAAGAGCGACGCGGATCGATGACGTACAGGCGCGCTCCGCGCTTCACACCCTTGAGGAGGTGGTGAAAGAAGATCGGATGTGTGTCGCGGGCGTTCGAACCCCAGAGGATGATGAGATCGGTGTTCTCGATCTCGCCGTAGGAGCTTGTTCCGCCTCCTGCTCCGAAGACCGTCGCCAGACCGACGACGCTGGGAGCGTGTCAGGTGCGGTTACACGAGTCGATGTTGTTGCTGCCGACGGCCACCCGCATGAACTTCTGCGCGAAGTAGTTCATCTCGTTGGTGGCTTTCGAGCAGCTGAACATCCCGACCGAGGTCGCACCGTGCTGGTCGACCGCCTCCTGGATTCCGAGGGCGGCGCGGTTGAGCGCCTCGTCCCATGTTGCCGGGCGAAGCCGGCCGTCCTCCCTGACCAACGGTTGCGTCAGCCGATCGTATCGACGGGTCACGCTGCACCTCCTTCCGCGTCGACGCTAGCGCGACTGTTTGGGTTTCTCCGCAATGTAATGGCGCGTCACGCGCCATTACATTGCGGAGAAGTCATCTGGACAGCCAGCGAAAGTCGGTATTGCCCCCGCTGACGATGACGCCGACCCGGCTTCCTGCGATGTTCATCTTCCTGGCCGCCGCCAGTGAGACCGCGCCGGACGGCTCGACCACCATCTTCATCCGCTCCAGGAAGAACCGCGCCGCCTCGACGATCTCATCTTCGTCAACGATGACGATCTCGACGTTGCCGTTGAGGAGGGCGAAGTTGCGTTCCCCGAGTCCGGTCAGCAGCCCGTCCGCCAGGGTCTGAGGATTCGCCACGGCGGAATGCCGAACGCCGTCCCGAATTGATCGAAAGGCATCGTCGACTGCTTCCGGCTCCCCTCCGACCACCTTTAACCTTCGGTCGATGGCACGAGCGACCACCGTGGTACCACCCAGTAGGCCTCCGCCACCGACCGGCGCCACCACGAACTCGAGATCGGGAACATCGTTGATGAGCTCCAGCGCCGCCGTTCCCTGGCCGGCGATCACGAGTGCGTTGTCATAGGGATGAATGAGGTTCGCACCCGTTTCCGCAATGAGCGCTTGCGTCCTCTCCTCTCGCTCTGCCTGCTTGCAGAACACGACCTCAGCTCCGTAGCCGCGCACTGCCTCCACCTTGACGGCAGGGGCGTGGTCCGGCATCACCACCCAGGCTGGGATACCGCGCACGGACGCCGCGTAAGCCAGTGCCTGACCGTGGTTGCCGGACGAATGCGTCGCCACCCCGCGGGCGGCCTCGTCATCAGAGAGAGCGACAACGGCGTTCGTCGCGCCTCGTGCCTTGAACGCTCCGACCTTCTGGAGGTTCTCACACTTGAAGAACACCGATGATTCGAGCTCTCGATCCAGGGTTGCCGACGTGAAAACGGGCGTGCGATGAACATACGGCTCGATGCGGTCGGCTGCCGCCAGCACGTCATCAATGGTGGGCAGGTCCATAGTCGTGAGTGTACGAGGTCGGCTCGCCAGGAATGAGGGTTGCCTCCGACCGCCCGGTCGAGGAGCCGGTCAGCTCTCGAGACTCCCCGGGTCGGTTGGCACATCGACGGCGTGTTCCTGGAGGACGGCCAACGGGATCATTTCGAGAGCGCGAGCATGCGTGGAGGCGAGCACCACCGGAGCGGCCACACCGTCGAGGTGCGCACGCAACCAGTTGGCGGCCGTCACACACCAGCGGTCGCCCGGCACGAGTCCGGGAAACCGGTAAAGCGGCATCGGACTGCTGAGATCGTTCCCGATACCACGCTGGTGCTCGAGGAACTCCTGCGTCACGACGGCGCAGACGGTGTGGCTCCCGGGATCGTGTGGCCCCGTTCTGCAGGAACCGTCACGGTGAAAACCGGTCATGGGATCGGTCCCGCATGACTCGAGAGTCCCGCCCAGCACGTTGAGGTCGTTCACCCGGGCATTATGGCTCATCACCGACGAGCGATCCGAACCAGGCGGCCGGGAGTATCGACGACTCCTCAGCGCATCCTTCCGGGCCGGGTATTCTTTGCGAACACCGCTTCGAGGGGCACCATGATCATCGACGACTTCATCCAGCAGTTTCCCGACTCCGACCCGGCCGAAACGCTCGAGTGGCTCGACTCGCTCGACGCCGCCGTCGGTCACTCCGGCGCCGGGAGGGGCAAGTATCTCCTCAGCCGGATGATCAAGCACGCTCGCGAGATCGGTGTCGATGTGCCGGTCATGGTGTCGACGCCGTACATCAACACGATCCCACCCGAGGCCGAGCCATGGTTTCCCGGCGATGAACAGATGGAGCGTCGCATTCGTCGTGCCATCCGTTGGAACGCGGCAGTGATGGTCATCAATGCGAACTTTCAGGCTGAGGGAATCGGCGGTCATCTCTCCACCTTTGCCTCGTCGGCAGCCCTCTACGACGTCGGGTTCAACCACTTTTTCCGCGGGAAGGAAGACGGTCTCCCGGGCGATTCGGTCTATTTCCAGGGTCATGCCGCGCCGGGTATCTACGCCCGTGCTTTCCTCGAAGGCCGCATCACCGAAGAGCAACTCGACCACTTCCGTCGGGAGATTGCCGGCAACGGGCTCTCGTCCTACCCCCATCCCCGCCTCATGCCGGAGTTCTGGGAGTTCCCCACCGTTTCGATGGGCCTCGGTCCGATCAACTCGATCTACCACGCCCGGTTCCTCAAGTACCTGCACAATCGGCGGATCGACGATGCCAGCCAGTCGCGAGTCTGGTGCTTCCTCGGCGACGGCGAGACGGACGAACCCGAATCCCTCGGATCGATCACCCTCGCCGCCAGAGAGAAGCTCGACAATCTGACCTGGGTCATCAACTGCAACCTCCAGCGCCTCGACGGACCGGTCCGCGGAAACGGCAAGATCATCCAGGAACTCGAGGCGATCTTCCGGGGGGCAGGATGGAACGTCATCAAGGTCATCTGGGGATCAAATTGGGATCCACTGCTGGCGGCCGACACGGACGGCGTCCTGGTCGACAACATGCAACGTCGGGTCGACGGCGACTACCAGCGCTACAAAGCGCACGACGGCGCCTACGTGCGTGAACACTTCTTCGGTCCGGATCCCCGACTTCGCCATATGGTCGAACACATGACCGACGACGAGATCTGGGCTCTCCGGCGCGGCGGCCACGACTACAAGAAGCTCTACGCGGCCTACAAGCGCGCAACCGAACTGACCGGCGCCCCGACGGTGATTCTTGCCAAGACGATCAAAGGATGGACACTCGGTCCGGATGTCGAAGGCCGTAACGCCACCCACCAGATCAAGAAGCTGAACATCGCCCAACTGATGGAGCTCAGATCCAGGCTCTCTCTCGAGGACGTTGTGCCGGCGCTGGGCGAGCATGACGAGCCTCCGTACCTGCGTTTTGAGGAAGGGTCACCTGAGCATCGTTATCTGATGGAGCGACGTCGTGCGCTCGATGGTTCGCTTCCCTCCCGTAGCGTCGAAATCCGCCGCCCGCTCCAGTTGCCTGCCCCCGAAGCGTTTGCCGAGTTCGACGGCGGCTCCGGCAAGAACGAGGTGTCGACGACGATGGCCTTCACACGGCTGCTCCGCAACATGACGAGGGACGAGAACTTCGGTCCACGAGTCGTGCCGATCATTCCCGATGAGGGAAGGACCTTCGGGATGGATGCCCTCTTCAAGGAACTTGCGATCTACGCCTCAGACGGTCAGAAGTACGAACCAGTCGACGCCCAACTGCTGCTCTCGTACACGGAACGCAAGGATGGGCAGATCCTCGAGGAGGGCATCACAGAAGCAGGGTCGATGGCGAGCTTCACCGCCGCCGCCACCTCGTATGCAACTCGCGGCGTTCCAATGGTTCCCTTCTTCACGTTCTACTCGATGTTCGGGTTCCAGCGGGTCGGAGATCTGATCTGGGCGGCCGCCGACAGCCGCGCCCGCGGCTTCCTGGTGGGAGCCACGGCGGGAAGAACCACGCTGGCCGGCGAAGGTCTCCAGCATCAGGACGGCCACAGCTTGCTCCTCGCCTCTGCGGTGCCGGTCTGTGAGGCCTACGACCCGGCTTTCGCCTATGAGATGGCCACGATCATCCGCAGAGGCATCGACCGGATGTATGGCGATAACGACGATGTGTTCTACTACCTCACGATCTACAACGAGAACCACATCCAACCGGTCAAACCGGTCGGAGTCGAAGACGGCATCATGGCCGGGCTCTATTTGTGGCAAGAGGCTCCGCACGACACGTCCCACCGTGCCGCCATCCTGTTCTCGGGAAGCGCCCACGCGGCTGCTCGCCAGGCCCAGGAGGAACTCGCCGAGCACTACGACGTGGGCGTAGAGCTGTGGTCTGCGACCTCATACAAGAAGTTGCGCGAAGAGGCCATGTCGATCGATCGCTGGAATCGGCTGCATCCGGAGGAAGAAAAGCAGGTTCCGTACGTCACCCGTTTGCTGGAGAACGTCGGAGGGCCGGTCGTCGCAGTCACGGACTACATGCAGGCTGTGCCCGACATGGTGGCACGGTGGGTGCCGGGAACCTTTTCCGTGCTCGGGACCGACGGCTTCGGCCGCTCGGATACCCGGGAAGCGCTCCGCCGCTTCTTCGAGACCGATGCGGGTCACGTCACAGTCGCTGTCCTCTCCGCACTCGCTCAGGATGGCGTGATACCAATCGAACGGGTCGCCGACGCGATCAAGCGCTACAGCATCGACCCGGATCTGGCGGATCCGTTCACTCGCTGAGTCGTCTGAACGCATCCGCCAGCCCGGCACGCAGCCCGGCCAGATCTTCGTCACTCCAGGACGCCGGATCTTCCCTCAGGAACGAGGTCAGGTCGCCCCGATTGTCGAATACGGCCGCCGGTAGCTCGAGTATTCGGTCTCCCGACTTCACCTCGATCGTGCCATCCAATGGGGACTGCGACATGAGCCAGCGGAAGTCGTCCATCCCGTAGTCGTCCATCATGACCTGCTCGGGGACCCCATGGTGCAGAATCGAGCCTTCCTCGCCGGGAATCGAGCGTTCGCGGTTCTTTTGCCGGCTCTCCTCAGGCGTCACCCATATGTAGAGGGCCGCCGACCGCTCGAGTATCGGGGCCGCCAGCAACGACAGTGAGTACTGATATCCGAACGGGGCTGGCAATGGACAACTTGACCCGGCCGGTCCACCGCGGGCGAACTCGATCAGCACCGTGCCACCCGGCTCCAACCGTCGCGCCGAGACCTCCTCCAGCAACAGCCTTGCCTCGCCGTCGATCGATTCCTCGATATGCCGGACCACGGCCGTATCCAGGAAGTCGAACGAGGGGCCGGCGCCGGCCGCCTCTCTGGCGTTGACCATCCTGCGAACGAGCCACCGGCCGGCGGATGTCTCTTGCGACCCCGGCCCGCTGAGCGCCGCGTAGTCCTGGTTGATGAGGTGAATGAGTGTGCCCCAATCGCGCTGATCGATGAAAGGGCCGGGGCCTGCGAAGAAAGGTGGGGCCACACCGAGGTGCTCGGCTTCCTCTGAGATCCGTCGCATCAGGTGAACGTATGGGAAATCGTCGAGCTGGACCATCGGCCTGAGACCAAACGTCTCCATCCGCTCCCCGGCTGAAAGCGTGTCGAGGTACCGGCGAATCTCGGACTTCCCCGAGGCCGGTAGGGCGAGGAGCAGCAATACCTCGATCATGCCCGGCTTCCGATCGCGCTCAGCCGGCCTTCGACTTCTCCTGCGGCACCAGCAGCGCCCCCGCCAGGGACGAACGGTGGCCATCGTCCCACTCGACCTCGACCGAGTCGTGATGGAAGCCGATCACCTGGCCGGTCCTCGGCCTCTGCCCGGTCTTCTTGGTGAGTTCCTTCACCCGGGTACCTTTGCGTAGCACTTCCTCCTCCTGACCCTTATACCGCAAAACTTACACCCGCCGGCCACCGCGCGGTATCGAGTCGAGGGACAACGCTTCACCCGGCCTTGACCGATCTCGAACCCTAATCACTAAATGACCCCATCTACCGTGCCGATGCAGGTGGAGTGCAATCAGTCAGTCCTTTTCCTCCCCCGCCCCCGATCAGCGGGCGGGCGGCGCAGGTCGCCGCCGACCTCTTTGCCAACGTCACGCTCGCCTTGCGTGGGAAGCCGGACCAGGCGCGCCTGGCGCTGGCTGGGCTCTTGTCGGGTGGCCATCTTCTCATCGAAGACGTTCCGGGAGTCGGCAAGACCCTGCTGGCCAAGGCCATAGCTCGATCGGTCGGTGGCACATTCCGCAGAGTCCAGGGCACGCCGGATCTCCTCCCCGCCGACCTGACCGGGGTGACGATCTTCCGCAGGCAGTCTGAGACCTGGGAGTTCCAGCCCGGACCCCTTTTCGCCAACGTCGTCCTTCTGGATGAGATCAACCGGGCTACCCCGCGAACACAGGCGGCCACACTGGAGGCCATGGAGGAGCGGCAGGTTACGGTCGACGGCCACACCCATGCCCTGCCGGATCCATTCCTCCTCATCGCCACACAGAATCCATTTGAGCACGCGGGTACATTTCCACTGGTCGAAGGACAGCGCGATCGGTTTTCACTCGTGCTCGAACTGGGCCTGCCCGGACGCGAGTCGGAGCGGGAATTGCTCCTCGGTCACGGCGGTACGGCTGCCCTCGCCCGACTCAAACCCGTCACCGACCCCACGGCACTGGCGAACGCCATCGCCGAGGTCCACCGGGTACCGGTGCACACGGCGGTGACCGACTATGTTCTCGACATCACGGCCGCCACCCGCTCGCACCCGATGGTGTCGCTGGGAGCCTCACCTCGTGCCAGCCTCTCGTTGTTGCGGGTCGCCCAGGCACACGCCACCATCGTTGGACGCAGTTTCGTCGCACCCGATGACGTCAAACGCGTGGCCGCCGCGGTTCTGGGGCACCGGATCATCCTGTCCGGCGGCGACCTCCGGACCGCCACGGCGGTCATCGACGAGATCCTCGCCAAGCTCGCCGTGCCCAGGGGCTGACATGTCCTGGAGGGATCGGGCCCGCTTTCTCCCGACCCGGGGCGGCATTGCTCTGATCGTCCTGAACCTCGGGATCTTCGGGGCGGCGCAGACTACGGGTGCGGGCTGGTTGGCGGTGCTCGCCTCGCTCGTCGCCGGCGCCCTGGCAGTTGGAGCCATCTGGCCGCTTGTGCTCGTTCGCTCAATCGTGCTGGACGCTTCAGGTCCGGTCGACGCGGTCGCCGGTCGGCCGTTTGCTCTGGCCCTTCGGATCGATCGGCCGCGGGCAGGCGTACGGCTCGAGATCCCTGCGCTGACGACCCCTGCGGTGTGGGCGCAACCGCCGTCACAGGGGGTCATCCCCGTGAGCGCTCCCACGCGTGGGGTTCTCCACCAGCTGACGATTGAGCTCTGGTGTGCAGCGCCGTTCGACCTCTTTGCGGCGCGCAGAAAGATCACCGTGGACCTGCTTGATCCTATCTACGTGGCACCGCAGCCGATCCCGACGCGCTTGCCCGATCGACTGGCGGGTGGAGCCGGCGGAGATGGAACAGGAGCAGGGGGCACCGGGCCTGGAGACATGGTCCGGAGCCTTCGCGAGTACACGCCCGGTGATGCCATGCGCATGGTGCACTGGCGAGCGAGCGCCGGAAGGCCAGATCTGGTCGTCAAAGAACTGGAACCTCCGGAACGTCCCCATCTGGCGCTGATCGTCGATGTGAGCGGCTCTGATGCCGAACAAAGCGCCGGCGAGGCTGCCGGCCTGATCCAGACGGCCAGGAGGGACGGGCTCCCGGTCACCCTTTCAACGTTCACCGCGCAGGGACCGGTGATCGGAGATGTGGGATCTATGCGGGAGGCGGGCCGTCGCCTGGCGGGGGCCATGCCGGGGGTACCTCCTGCCGGTCCCCTTCCGGCCGGGGCCGAGGTCATCCGGGTGGGAAACCAAACGGGCGGTGCGGGATGAACACGCCGTTCTGGAGATCGGCACCCGTCGCCGATCCCGAATCATCGAAACCGCTCCGGTCCGCAGTTCTGGCCACCGTGCTCATCGCCGCCATCGGAATCATCAACGAAGGGCTGGTCGGCCCGGCCACAATCGGAGTTTCACTCATCGGTATCCCACTGGCGTTCTGGTGGTCGTATCACCGGCGCCATCGAGAATCAGCGATGCTCAAGCTCGGGATCGCGGTTGGATTGGTTGTGGCGCTCGCCGGGTTCGTCGGGCAGATCAGAGCCGCACAGATCGTGTCCGCGATCGATGTGCAGATCCCGCTAGCCGAACTCTTTCTCTGGGTGCAGTTCCTCCACTCGCTCCATCTACCCGCCCGGCGCGACCTGATGTTCTCGCTGGCTTCGAGCCTCGTGATGCTGGCCGTCGCCTCCGTGCTCTCCGTGGGAATGGGTGTCGGAGTCTTCATCGTTCTCTGGGCAGCCGGCGGGATTTCGAGCCTGTACATGGCGTATATGTCTCGCCTCCAGACTGCAGTACCGCTGGGCGAGACATCGTCCAACGCCCGTTCGGTGGCCGGACCGGCGGGAGCAGTCCTGGCCTGTGCGGCGGCCGCCTTCCTTCTGATGCCGGCCGCCAGGACGCTGAACCCGATCGCCTTCCCGGCCGAACTGTCGATCATCTCGAGTCTGATGCAGCCGGGAGGGTTCTCGAATCCATCGCTCGGCGGCAGCGGTGATGGGTCCGGCGATCTCTTTGATCGTGCTTCGTTCGGTTATTTCGGATTTGCCGACTCTCTCGATACTTCATTGCGAGGTCGTCCGGACGACACGCTGGTGATGCGGGTCAGAGCCCCTGCCCCGGCGTTCTGGCGAGGACAGACCTTCGATGTTTGGGATGGGCGAACGTGGACCTCCTCGAATGGCGACGCAGTGCCGATCTCAGGCGACGGGTCGATCAGGCCTTTGACCACGGCTGGCGATGATCTGGCGGGATGGCCGGGGTCTGATCGCTTCGTTCAAACGTTCTACATCGAGCGGCCGGGCCCCAATCTCATCTTCGGCGCCTACCGGATCGATGATGTGTTCTTCACGGAGCGCTCGCTATTCGAGCTCGAGGACGGAACCCTGCGTACCGGCGTCAATCTCGGCAGAGGCTCGATCTACACCGTCGTGAGCGAGATGGCCCGGGTCGATGAGGATATGTTGCGATCGGCTGATCCGCTTCGCCTCTCATATTCAGGTGTCGACCGCTACTTGCAGCTGCCGAACGTGCCGGACCGGGTCCTAGAACTCGCCAGGAATGTGACGGCCGCCGCGCCGACCACCTACGACAAGATCCTCGCTCTGGAATCATGGATGAGCGAGAACACCACCTACAACCTCGACGCCCCGCCACTCACACCCGGCGCCGATGCCGTTGATCAGTTTCTATTTGTCGACAAGCAGGGATTCTGCGAGCAGATCGGATCGAGTCTGGTCGTGATGCTCCGGTCCCTCGGCATCCCGGCGCGGCTGGTGATCGGCTACACGCCTGGAGAACGCAATCCATTCACCGGTTTGTACGACGTGAAAGCATCCGATGCCCACAGCTGGGCCGAGGTGTACTTCCCGGGAGTCGGCTGGCAGGGATTCGACCCGACGGCCCGGGTTCCCCTCTATGACGGCGGCTCCAACAGCCGGGCCGGTAGCGGATTACTCGACTACCTGGCCGGCCGGATCGACTCCCTACCGTCATATGTCGGGCGGTCGCTGCGCGTAGCCGGCCTCGGAGCCGTGGTGGTCGTTCTCGGGCTGCTTGGTTGGAGCACTGGTGCCGAACGGAGACGAGCGCGGCGTCGATCGTGGGCCGACAAGACCCTGGCCGCCTTTGAGGACATCGGAGCACACCGTGGCCTGATTCGGCCGCCTTCCGACACACCACTCGAGTACCTCGAATCGCTCGAACAAGCAGGGATGGCGGGGGCGCGTCGCGCGGGCGAACTGATAACGGTGGCGGCCTACGGTGGCGGGGAGATCGAGGAGGCGGACATCAGGGAGGTCTCGGAACTGCTGGCTGCCCATCGCACGGGGCGACGCCGGTAGTAGATTCCGCCGCGTGGCTACCAAACGCGACATCCTTGCCCTGCTCGACGAACTCGCCGAACTGACGATTCTCGATGAGGGCGACCCACAGTCGTTCAGGGTGCGCGCCTACGAGAACGCACGGCGCTCCGTCGAGGCCGAGTCCGGCGACGTGGTGAACATGTCGGAAGCGGAACTGGTGGCACTCAAAGGCATCGGAAAGAGCACGGCCGCCAAGATCCAGGAGTTCGTGTCGACCGGGCGGTCCGAGAAACTCGAGCTTCTCCGCACTACATATCCGCCTGAATTCGTGCGAATGACCAAGATTCCCGGTATCGGGCCAAAGACGGCGCGACGACTGAGAGACGAGCTGAGGATAGAGAACCTCGCAGGGCTCGAAGCTGCGCTCGATCAGCAACTCCTCCGCGAACTACCCGGATTCGGTCCGGCCAAAGAAGAGAAGATAGGACGAGCAATCGAACAGCTCGGATTGCGGGGCAAGGAGTTGCGGTTTCCCATCGCGGAAGCATGGCCGGTGGCCGCCGCGTTGGTGGAGGAGCTCAGCAAAATGGAGAGCGTGGTTGCTGCCCAGTTTTGCGGCAGCCTGCGCAGGTTTCGCGAAACGGTTGCAGACGTCGACGTGGTGGTGGCGGCAGCTGATCCGGATGCCGTCAGCGGATACGTACCGGACCTGCCGATCGTCGCCGAGGTCCTCGGCCATGGAGCGACCAAGACGTCGTTTGTAACGGCCGCTGGCCTCCAGGTGGACGTGCGGGTCGTGGAACCGCAGGAGTACGGAGCCGCCACACAGTATTTCACCGGTTCGAAGGCTCACAACATCGCGGTTCGGCAAATCGCGCTCTCCCGCGGGCTGACCCTCAACGAGTATGGGCTGGTTGCGATAGAAACCGGTGACGTGGTGGCGTCGGCGACCGAGGAAGACATCTATCAGTCCCTCGGGCTCCAATGGATTCCACCACCGATGCGTGAAGGAATTGGTGAGATTGAACTGGCCGCAGCCGGGAACCTTCCAACCCTGGTGCAGCTCGACGATATCCGCGGCGACCTCCACGACCACACCGACCGTTCCGGAGATGGCCGTGCCTCACTCGGAGACATGGTGAGCGGCGCGCACGAGCACGGTCTCGAATACCTCGCCATAACCGACCACGGCGAAGACCTGACGATCAACGGAGTCTCCCGCGCAGAGCTTCTGCAGCAGAGAGCTGAAATTGCAGAGTTGCAGAAACAGTATCCGGATCTCCGGATCCTGCATGGATGCGAGCTGAACATCTCAGTCGATGGGGGCGTCGACTACGACGCCGAATTCCTTGCCGGGTTCGACTGGTGCGTCGCCAGCGTCCACGACCACTTCGACCGCTCCGCCGATGACCAGACGATCCGGCTCATTACTGCCATGCAGAACCCGGCGGTCAACGCTATCGGCCACCTGAGCGGCCGGATGATCGGGCGCCGCCCGGGTATCGAGTTCGATGTCGAAGCAGTACTCGAAGCCGCCGCCCTGACCGGGACCGCGCTCGAGATCAACGGCGCTCTCGAACGGCTCGACGCGGCGCCGGAAGTGATCCGGGCCGGAATCCCACGGGGCGTTCACTTCGTGATCTCGACCGACTCGCACCATCCCTCCGAGATGCGACGGATGGAGTGGGGAGTCGCCAACGCGCAGCGCGGCTGGTTGACGCCCGACCGGGTGGTCAACACGTGGCCCATCGAGCGTTTCCTCGAATGGATCGATTCTCCGCAATAGAGCGGCGCGTCACGGTCCATTGCATTGCGCAGAAAATCCTGGAAGGTTTCTCAGCAATACTGTGGCGCGTCACGGTCCATTGCATTGCGGAAAAAACCTGGCGTCAGTAGATCAACCGCTCCAGATTTGCCCGGAGAAAGCCGGGAGTCCCCGGCTCACGTGAGGACACCACCAATACCGGGGCCTGGACCGCCTCGGCGATGCTGTCCGTCAACTCCGCTCCAAGCCCGGTCGTCCTCCGGGAGGCGCCGAGGATCACGAGATCGGAGCCGCGGCCTCGCGCCGCGATCGCTTCCAGGAAGTCGGGCGCCCGCTCCACAACACTCGAGGTTGGAGCGCGGCAGAGTCCCTCGAGTTGCATGTGATAACCCTTGATAGCGTCAACCTGTGGATCGGTGGCGTCCTCCGGCAGGACGTGTACAAAGGAAATCGCGGCACCTGGAGCAGTCGCAAACCGGTTTCCGACATCGATCTTCATGACGTCATAGGGCGAACCCGCCCCCATGACCGTGATGCGGCGAGGATCCACGACCTCACCACCATGCAAGATCGCCACGTCGCAGGATGCGTGTTCCTGAAGCCACCTGACATCAGCAGAGAAGCCCCGTCGTCGCCTACCGGGCTCCGACTGGTAGGTCAGCACAAGGTCCACTGAATGCCTGGCGAGGTAGTCGTTGAGCGCGGCGCGAACATCCGCACCACGCGGGCGGACCACACCAACATCAATCCCGAGCTCATCAGCGATACGCCTGACCCCGATCCGGAACGGGTCGCTGGCCTCCGGGAACCTGGCCCGCTTCCACCACAACGCACCCCTCACATCGCGATCGACGCGAGCCAGGGTGATCCGACCATCATCGGCGACGAGGCCGTTCGCCAGCCGGAGCAAGGCCCGCAGACGACTCGAGACGATCGCGTCGGACACCGGAATCAGGATGTGGTCACGGCCTGGGAGGCTCAGGGCATCCCGGGTCAAATCGACGAGACGGCTCGTCGCCCGCAGTCGGAGTGCATCGAGGAGAGCACTCTCGTGGGACACGCGCGATTGTCCGAAGATCCTGTACCAAATCACCCCAACCATGACGATTCCCACAGCCCCGACGACCGGAAACAACCCAAGTTGGGTGAACAGCACGAGGGCACCGGCGATGCCGGCGATCTGAATATACGGGTAGAAAGGCGACTTGAATCCCGGCCGATACCACGGGACCTTCGCCTCGCGGAAAGCAATCACAGAGAGATTGACCAGAGAAAACACGAGCACTTGAAAGGCGGAGGCAAGCTTGGCGAGCTCGATGAGCGGGACCGTGGCGATCAACAGGATCAGCATCGACCCGGTCACCAGAACGGATGCGGTCGGTGTTCCGCTCCGTTTACCAACCCGCTCGAAGAAGCGAGGCGCCAGCGCGTTTCGGGCCATCGCAAACGGATATCGCGACGAGCTGAGCAGGCCGGCATTCGCCATGCTGACGAGGGCGAGAATGGCGGTTACCGCCACGATGTCCTGGCCGAGCGATCCTGTGAACTGCCGGGCGGCGGCCACCATCGGCGCCGGATCGGAACCGATCGTGGCAAGCGGCACCGTCCCAACGATCACCATCAACAGAGCCGGATAGAGAACCAGCATCAGTCCGATCGAGCCGAGCATGCCGATCGGAAGGGACCGGGATGGGTTCTTCACTTCTTCGGCCACCGAGGCGACCTTGGTAACCCCCGCGTACGATACGAACACGAGTGCGGTTGCTGCGATGAGACCGCCGAGTCCCTCAGGAGCGAACGGCGTGAATGCGTCGACATCCATCGATCCGGCCCCGACCACGACGATGAACCCGAGGACGGCCAACACCGCCGCCACGATGACCGTCTGGAACCGGCCGGACAGCCGCACCCCCGTGGCATTCATTCCGGTCAGCAGAACCCCCAGACCGATTCCTACCCACTGAACCGGGACATCAACGAAAAAATCGAGGTAACCCTCGAATCCGACCAGCGCGAACGCAGCCTTGAACACAAGGGCAAACCAAACTCCGAATCCTGCAATCGTTCCCATCAGCGGGCCCATGGCCCGATCGATGAACAGGTAGGTGCCACCGGCCATCGGCATGGCGGTTGCCATTTCTGCCTTGCTGAGGGCTGCAGGAACGACCACAAGACCGGCCAGGATGTACGCAAGAACGGCGGCAGGCCCGGCCAGTTGAATGGCCAGGCCCGGCAGGACGAAGATCCCGCTTCCGATCATCGCACCAAGGCTCACGGTGAAAACGGCCGGGAGGCTCAGATGGCGCTGCAGCGTGGTCAAACAGGCGTCCTAGTCAGACGGTACGGCCCTAGTCCGGGCGATGGTAGCTGCCGGGGTTTGTGGTACGCCCGAATGGGTCTAGTTGTTCAGGTGCTCGACGGCGCCTTCCAGGCTTTCGATGAGCCGGGCGAAGAACCGATCGAGACACTCCTCCGCCACCCGGTGCAGGTACACCGTATCGGCCACAGCCCCGACTGCCCACAGGGGAGGTCGGTAGTGGCACGTGAAGGTGATCTGGGTTCGACCAGCGCCCGCCGGAAACGCTTCGAGCTCTCCGACCAGGATCGGGTAGACGCCGGCATGCTCCGAGGCGTGCCAGCTGATCTTGCGCTTCGACAGCGGGAGGGGCGCAACGACCTCTTCGAAGTCGCCGATCTCGAGGGTCACATCCGCCCCCATGATGATCCCATCGAGGTCGATCTCGAGCATGCCGGCCACTGCATCATTCTCGACCGAAGTGCCGTCCAGGGCGGGTGAGAACAAGCGGGCAGGATCGTCACGCATGAACCGCCTGGCGGCCTCGTAGGGAATCCCAACGGTCTCGTAGTGGAATACATCACGTTGCACGGCGGATCCTTTTCCGGTTGTTACTCCAGCCAACCACATGACGAGGTCGCTGAACAGGGCCAAATGTACTGCCGAGGATCGACGTCCGGTTCTTCACTGAACGGTGCCGGCGAATGGTTGCGGCTCGAAACCATCACGGGATCGTCTGGTTGCGCAGGAGCGCGATTGTCATTGCCTCTCAGACGGCAATCTAGAACTCATCCGCATAGGCCTGCGAGGCTATTTCTTGGCCTGCTGGTAGTAGGGGTTGCTGCCACCGGCGTGATCCGTCACATCGACGACTTTGGCGATCTCCGGAATGGCCTCAGTGATGATCCGCTCGATCCCGTGCTTGAGCGTCACCGTTGCCATACCGCAGCCCTGGCAACCGCCCATCAACTCCAGATACACGGTGTCGTCCTCCACGGAGATCAACCGGGCGGCTCCGCCGTGTGAGGCGATAGCCGGGTTGACCTCGTGCTCGAGAACGTGCTGCACCTGCTCAACGAGCGGGCCGGAGAGTTGGGCCTTATCGGCGCTCGGCATCGTCGGGCTGACGGGGTTGTTCGGATTGTCGATGGCAAGCCCGGGGTTCATGGGATCGTCGCCGAGGTTGATCGTGGCGCCCCGCAGCTTGTCGGCATCGGCCTGCCGGACGATGAGCGCCAGGTCATCGATTCTTTCGACGAGATCCGTTGGTTGAGCATCGACAACCGGCACGAAGCTGAGCTCATAGTTGAACTGGGTGGCCTGCATGCCGGTGACTTCGATGAACAGGGCGAATTCATCATCGCCGGGTTCGGCGTCACGGATTTGTTGAATCATGCGCAGAGCATCTTCAGTTATCGAAAGAATCGTGTCAGTCATCCCGTTCCCCATTGGCGAAACCGGCATGGTACCGGTTCGCATGCATTGCGCACGCCGGTAGGGTGCACAGGCCATGGCCCACGTCGTCCTAATCCTTCCGACCGCTACCTATCGCGCCGCCGGGTTCATCGATGCCGCCTCCCAACTCGGAGCCGATATCACCATTGCCTCGGAGGCTGTGCCGCCCTTGTCCGACCGCGCTCAGAGCGCCGGTGTTCTCATTGATTGCACCTCACCTGAGATGTCCGCGCGGCGGATCGTCGCACACGCCGACGGACACCCGATCGACGCCATCGTCGCCGCGGATGACCAGGGTGTTGAGATAGCCGCACTGGCCGCCGGGTTGCTCGGACTGCCCCACAACTCCCCGTTCGGTGTAGCCGCCACGAGAAACAAGGCCATGCTGCGCAGGGCACTGGCGAAGGCGGAAGTCCCCCAGCCTGCCTTCGGAGTAGTGAACACCGCAGACGAGGCGAAAGCCACGGTCGCCGATCTGGGGGCGCCGGCAGTGTTGAAGCCCCTCGGTCTCAGCGCCTCACAAGGCGTGATCCGGGTTGACGACCCATCAGAAGCTCCGGCCGCCGCCGAGCAAATCCGCCGCATCCTGATCACCGAAGGTCGTTCACCCGGCGAGCCCATCCTGGTGGAACGCTTCATACCCGGCGTCGAGGTCGCCGTCGAAGGACTTCTCGCGGACGGAAACCTCCAGGTGCTGGCAGTCTTCGACAAGCCGGACCCACTCGACGGCCCGTACTTCGAAGAGACGATCCTCGTAACACCGTCCCGGCTGCACCCGGAAATGATCGAGGAGGTGATCCGGGTGACCGAACGAGCAGTTGCAGCGCTCGAGTTGCGTGAAGGCCCAATTCACGCCGAGTTACGCGTCGACGGCGCGCGCGTCGTACTCCTCGAGGTGGCCGCTCGCTCGATCGGCGGCCTGTGCGGGCGTTCGTTGCGATTCGGCCTGCTCGGTACCTCACTCGAGACGCTCATCCTGCGCAGGGCACTCGCTATGCCGGTGGCAGGCCTCCACCGTGAAGGTCTGGCGTCGGGCGTCATGATGCTGCCTATCCCCAGGGCCGGGATTCTCCGCTCGGTGACGGGTCACGAGGAGGCGCTCGCCGTTCCCGGCATCACGGACCTGGAGATCTCGATGCACACCGGCGATACGATCCGGCCGCTACCGGAAGGCAATCGCTATCTCGGGTTCCTATTCGCCAAGGGCGCCACGCCGCTCGAGGTGGAACAGGCGCTGCGAACGGCGCACGCCGCCCTCCAGTTCGTCATCGACTGATCTGGTCAGGGAGCTCACGGCGCTCCTCGGCAACACGACCGTGCGGATCGCCGACGTGAGTGTCCGCAGCACCACCCAGAACCCGACCGTGAACACGACGAAGCGCACCGCCAGCCTGGCCGGGCGCCCATTCTTCGCGCTCGTAGAGCGTCCGTAGAGCGCTCGTGGAGTGTCCGGCGAGCTACCTCCGGCATGGTGAGGGTGGAAGCACGACTCGAAGAGGAGAGGACAATGGCTACCCAGGTACTCGACAAGCAGAAGACCAGTCCCAGGGTCGGAAAGCAGACGGTCGTCGAACCGTCGAAGCGGAAATGGACCCTCGTCAACCTCGTGGCGGCTGCCGTCGTGGTCGGCGTGGCGATAGGGGCAGTGGCCTCCTCGTCGCCCGGGCCGGTTGCGTTGACCCAGGGCCAGTTGGCCGACATAGCCCGCTACACGGCCCAAGCGGAAGCGCTCAGCCTCCAGCAGAGCTGGCTGGCAGACACGGCCCGCTATCAGGCCCGAGCGCAAACCCAGGCGATCGTGAAAGGTCAACTCGCCGACTCCGCCCGCTACACCGCACAAGCAACAGCACAGCAAGCATCACTGCAACGAAGCTGGGCAGCAGACACGGCCAGATATCAGGCAATGGCCGCAGCAACGCTAGGGCTCACCCAGGGACAACTCGCCGACTCCGCCCGCTACACCGCACAAGCAACAGCACAACAGGAGGCGGCACTCCGTGGACAGGCCGCCGACTCGGCCCGCTGGATTGCACGTGGTGAGGCGTTCAACGGCTAGTCAGCCTCCCCGCCACCCGAGCAAGCTCCCGGTTCAACCGGGAGCTTGCCATTGGGAGAATGCAATCAACACATCGAAGGTCCCAGCAGGTAGGTTGATGAAGGAGCTCAACGCGGCGAGGTCGTCTATGGAGTACCGGATCCTGGGGCCGCTCGAAGTCACCATCGATGGTGCCCGGGTTCCGCTCGGCCCACCGAAGCAAAGAGCGCTCCTGGCAGTGCTGGCACTCCATGCCAACCGGGTCGTTTCCACCGATCGGCTCATCGGGGAGCTGTGGGGCGAGTCGCCCCCGCGCACTGCCGACCATTCTCTCCAGACTTACGTTTCGGGCTTGCGTAACGCTCTCGCCCCGGGAGTCACCGACCCGGCCGGGCAAGTCATCGTGACCCGTCCGCCCGGCTATCAGCTGACCGTCGATCCCGACTCGATCGACCTGCTTCGCTTCGAGGAGCAACTCGAGGAGCAAATACTGCTCCAGGACCCGGGCCTGGCGCCGGAGCGACGTCTCCCGCCGGCGGCCGGGGTTGGAGACCCGGACATGCGCAACCCCTACAAGGGTCTCCAGGCCTTCTCAGAAGACGACGCGCTGGACTATTTCGGGCGCGAAGCCCTGACCACCCAACTCGTCTCCGTGCTCGAATCGAGCCGGCTGGTTGCAGTGGTTGGTCCATCGGGATGCGGCAAGTCGAGTGTCGTGCGGGCCGGCCTCATCCCTGCGCTTCGCCGCGGAGCAATCGCAGGCTCCGAGCGCTGGCTGATCGCCCGCATGATGCCGGGCGCCCACCCCTACGCAGAGCTGGAAGCAGCCCTGCTCCGGGCCGCCCCTCATCCCCCGGACAGCTTGATGGATCAGCTCCAGAGCGACGACCTGGGTCTGCTGCGAGCAGTGCTGCGAGTTCTTCCGGATGAGTCGACCCAACTGGTGCTGATGCTTGACCAGTTCGAAGAGCTGTTCTCGTTGGTCGACGACGAGGCCAACCGCCGGCGTTTCCTCGACGACCTGGTCACCACCCTGACAGATCCCCACTCCCGCTTGCGAGTGGTGCTCACGCTGCGAGCCGACTTCTACGACCGGCCGCTGCTCTATCCCGAGTTTGGAAGTCTCTTCACCCGGACCGTCGTCAATGTGATGCCGTTGACTGCCGAGGAGCTGGAACGGGCGGCGATTCGTCCGGCGGCGAGCGTCGGTATTTCGTTCGAGCCGGCCCTGCTCGCCCAGTTGGTCGCCGACGTCACCCATCAGCCGGGCGGCTTGCCGCTTTTTCAGTACGCACTCACGGAGCTGTTCGAACGCCGGGAAGGCGGCACGCTCACCCTCGACGCCTACCGTCAGATCGGCGGCCTCGACGGTGCCCTCACCCGACGCTCAGAAGAACTGTATGGCCGGCTCCGCCCGGATGAGCAGGAAGCGGCCCGCCAGGTGTTCCTCCGCCTGGTGACACTCAGCGAATCCATGGAAGAAACCCGGCGCCGGGTTCCGGCCGGCGAAGTGATGTCGGTCGAGGTCGACCCGGCGGCGGTGGAAACGGCCATCGAACTGTTTGCCACCCACCGGCTCATCACGTTCGATCGCGACCCGCTCACGGGCGCTCCCACGCTGGAGGTCGCCCACGAAGCGTTGCTGCGGGAGTGGGACCGGCTGCGCGAGTGGATCGATTCCAGCCGGGACGACCTGCGCCGGCACGGCGCGTTTGCCGCCGCCGTCGACGAGTGGGTGTCGGCGGACCGCCAGGTCGACTACTTGCTGTCGGGTAACCGCCTCGAGCAGTACGAGCAATGGGAACTCGGCAGTTCGATGCGCCTCACCGCCCTGGAACGCGCATTCCTCATGGAGAGCATCGCCAGACGTGATGAACGCCAACTGGCCGAGGAGGCACGAAGAGAAGCCGAGCGAAGGCTCGTGCGGCGAGCCCGGAGGCGACTCACTTCTCTGATTTCATTGTTTGTGACGATCGCGGCCGGGGCCGCTCTGGCGACGATCGTGCTGTTGGGCGGTGAGACACCACAGGTGGCCCTCGTGTTCGAGGGAAGGGGCGACCGGGGCTGGGGGGATCTCGAGGCAGCCGGCCTCGATCGGGCCGCCTTGGAATTCGACATCGAAGCCTTCGACCTACTTCCGCTGGTCGATCCGCTGGAAGAGACGCGTTCGCTGATCGAATCCGGCTTTGATCTCGTCATCCTCAGTGGCGCTACCTACAGCGACCCCTTGGCGCTGGCTCCCGAATACCCCTCCGTGTGGTTTGCGATGATCGACGGCGGCGACTGGACCGATCCGAGCTTCCTCGAGCAGCCCAACATCGTGGATCTGGAATTCGCCGAGGCCGAAGGTTCGTATCTGGTAGGTGTTGCCGCGGCCCTCACCTCCACAACGGGGACCATCGGGTATGTGGGAGGAGGCCCGGTGAGGTTGCTTTGGGAATTCCAGGCCGGCTACGAGGCAGGGGCCAGGTCGGTCGACCCAGACATCGAGATTCTCGTCACCTGGGTTTCCGATCGATTATTTGAAGGGTTCGCCGACCCCGACGGCGGCGAAGCGGCCGCTCGCCGTCTGTACGAGCAGGGCGCCGATGTCGTGTACCACGCGGCCGGACTGTCGGGAGTAGGGGTACATCGCGCCGCGGTGGAATTGAGCAAGGAGACGGGAACCCACTTGTGGATGATCGGATCCGACGAGGACGAATACTGGGCGGGCTCGGCCGAGTCGCGTCCCCATGTGCTCACCTCGATGATGAAACGCACCGACGAAGCGATCTTTCGTACGGTGTCCGGGTTCCTCGACGGAACGCTCACAGCCGGGCGGACGGTCCTGGGGCTGAAAGACGGAGGAGTCGGCTACTCCCAGAGCGGGGGATTTCTGACTGAGCACCTTCCTCGATTGGAGGAAGCACGAACGGCCATCATCAACGGCGCCATCGAGGTCCCGACCGCGCCCTCCGGCGAGAGCACTGTGATCCCACCGTTCGACATCGCCGACGCCGACAAGGTCGGTTCGGTCGTGTTCGGACCCGAAGGCTGCCGCTTCGAGGAGCCCGAACCCCTCTTCGCCAACGAGTTGATGGGACTGAGGTTGGCCAACCATCACGACGCACCGATTCTGGTTGCGGTGTTTCGGTTGCTCGAGGAGGTCCCCTTCGATCCGACACCCGCAGCGGCCGCCCCGATGCCGGCCTACGCCGACCCCGATAACCAGGCAACGTTCTTTCTGGAGCCGGGGCAAACCTGGTCGACCAACGGCACGATGGTGGAGGGAACCTACCGGGTGGTGTGCCTGACGACTTTCGAAGAGGCACCAATGGTATATCCCGCCGCCGAGTTCGAGGTTGGTGGGGGTTGACCCCAGATGCGACTCCTGCCGCGAGAAGCTCCAAAAACCGGAACACACCAGGGTCCATTTGTCCGCCGGGTGTGAGAGCGGGCAGAATCGGATCATGCAACTCACCAGGTCATCCGGCATTCTCCTGCATCCCACCAGCCTTCCCGGCCGGTACGGCATCGGTGACCTCGGGCCCGCCGCCCACGACTGGATCGAGGCCCTCGCCGAGACCGGCACCGGCTTGTGGCAGCTGCTGCCGCTCGGGCCGACCGGGTACGGCGATTCGCCCTATCAGTGCTTTTCGGCGTTCGCCGGCAATCCATATCTGGTCAGCCCCGATCTGCTGCTGACCGACGGGCTGCTGATAGCGGCCGATCTCGCCGAACTGCCCGACTTGCGCAACGAAGCCGTCGACTACGGGACGGTGATCCCCTTCAAGCTCGGCCTCCTGGATCGCGCCTTCGCGCGGAGCTCCGACCTGGATCTCGAAGACGATCTGCAACGCTTCCGGGAACGACACGCCGGCTGGCTCACCGACTTCGGACTGTTCATGGCCCTCAAAGACATTCACGATGGCGAGCCGTGGTGGACCTGGGAGGCCGACCTGCGCGATCGAAAACAGGCCGCCCTCGACCGGACCAGATCCCGATACACCGACCTGATCCATCGTCACATCTTTCGCCAGTTCTTGTTCTTTCGCCAGTGGGAGCAAATCCGGGAGAAGGCCGCCCGGTGCAACGTCCGGATCATCGGCGACCTCCCGATCTTCGTTGCAGAGGATTCGGCAGACGTCTGGTCGCACCGCCACCTGTTCGCCCTCGACGACGAAGGCCGACCGACCGTGATTGCCGGGGTGCCTCCCGACTATTTCTCCCCGACAGGCCAGCTGTGGGGCAATCCGCTCTACCGGTGGGAGGTGCACAAGGAAACCGGATACGCCTGGTGGCTCGATCGACTGCGAGCCGTCCTCGATCTCGTCGATGTCGTCCGCCTCGATCACTTCCGCGGATTCGCCGCCTACTGGGAAGTGCCCGGCGGTGAGGACACGGCAGAGACCGGCCGCTGGGTCGAGGGCCCCGGAGCCGGATTCCTGGAGGCGGTGGCCGCCGAGTTCGGACAGCCGCCGATCATCGCCGAGGACCTCGGCGAGATCACCCCCGACGTGATCGAACTGCGCGACCGCTTCGAGCTGCCCGGTATGAAGATCCTCCAGTTCGCGTTCGACTCAGGCGAGACGAACGATTTCCTCCCCCACCGGTATCCCGAGCACTGCGTCGTCTACACGGGCACCCACGACAACGACACCACCCGTGGTTGGTTCGAGTCGGCCGGTGACGACGACAAGGCATTCGCCCTCGAGTATCTCGGCGTCGACGGACAGAACTATGCCTGGGACCTCATTCGGGCTGCCTGGGAATCGAGAGCGGCGTGGGCGGTGACCACCATGCAAGACGTTCTCGATCTCGGGACCGAAGCACGCATGAACTTCCCGAGCGTCCCGGCCGGCAACTGGCGATGGCGAATGACCGAAGGTTCCTTCAGCCCGGAGCTTCGGGCCCGGTTCCGTCAACTGAACGAGACCGCCGGACGTTCGGCGTCTGGCGACTGATCAGCTACCAACTCCGGCGCCGGCGCTGCTACCTTCGATGCCATGAGCCGTCCCATCACCGCTGAAGATCTCTGGAGACTCCCCCGGGTCGAGCCCCCGGCAGTTACGCCGGACGGATCCACCGTCGTTGTTCCGGTCACCCACTACGACCTCGACGCCAACGAGGGCCATACGGTCCTCTATCTGTTGGGTAGCGGCGATCCCCGCCCGCTGACGGATCCGGGGCAGAGCGCCACCTCACCCGCCATCAGCACGGGCGGAAAGTCGATCGCGTTCGTTCGCAAGGAAACAGACGGAAACCCTCAGGTCCACCTCCTGCGCCTGGACGGAGGCGAGGCCATTCGCCCGACGCAACTGCCACTCGGCGCCACGGGACCACGCTGGCTTCCCGACGGCCGGCTGGTAATCGTCGTCAAGCTGCTGCGCGAGGCCCCGACCATCGCCGGCACCCGGGTTCTGGTCGAGCAGCGCAAGAAGACGAAGTCGTCGGTCCGGTCCACCGAGCGGCGGGTGTACCGCTTCTGGGACACCTGGTTCACCGGCGGAGAAATGTGGCACCCATTCGTCATGGATCCCGCCTCAGGCGAATTGACCGATCTCACCCCCGGCCGGCACTGGTGGTGGCGCCTCCCGACCCAGGGTGAGCCTGCCGGCGCCTACGACGTGGCTCCCGACGGCACCGAGATCACGTTCTCCGCCTGGGAGGTCGACGACCTCGACGAGTTGCCCATCTGGCGGCTCTACGCCGCCAGACTCGATACGGGCGAGGTGAGCTGCCTGACCCCCGAACTCACCGGTGATGCGACCTCACCCCGCTACACGCCGGACGGAGGCCACCTGGCCTACCTCTTCCAGCGCCAACCGGATTTCTACGCCGACCGGCAGCGGCTGGCCGTGATCGAGCGGGCAACGGGAGAGCACCACGTCCTCACCGAGGAGTGGGATTCGTCGATCGGCACGATCGCTCCGAGTCTGACTTCGAACGACCTGGTCATCACGGCAGAGGAGGCGGGGCAGGTTGCGCTGTATCGCATCGGGTTCGAAGGTGGTACTCCCGACGTGATCGCCAGATCCGGGACGCTGACGAATCCGGTCCCACTCTCGGACGGTTCGATCTATGCCCGCCACCAGAGCCTCTCGCAGCCGCCGGAGATCGTACGAATCGACGGCGCGGACGGTTCCCTCAATCGCGTCACTCATTTCACCGACGAGATCCTGGTCGGTCTGACCCTCGGTGCCACCGAAGAAATGACGATCCAGGGCGCGGACGGCGATGACGTGCAGGTGTTGATCGTCTTCCCGCCGGATTTCGATCCTGCCCGTCGCATGCCGCTCGTTCACCTGATCCACGGCGGCCCGCACGGCACGTTCGGCGACATGTGGCACTTCCGCTGGAATGCACAGGCCTTCGCTGCTCCCGGCTACGTGGTCGCCATGGTCAACTTCCACGGTTCCACATCGTTCGGTGACGCGTTCACCAGGTCGATTCACGCCCGCTGGGGCGACCAGCCGGCCACCGACGTAATGGCAGCCACCGACGCCCTCATCGAGCGCGGTTTCGTGGACGCCGACCGGATGGCAATCACCGGCGGATCGTACGGCGGCTACCTGGTCGCCTGGCTGATGAGCCAGACCGACCGGTTCTCCTGTGCCGTCGCCCACGCCGCCGTGACGAACCTGGCTGGGATGTACGCCACCGACATGACCTACGGGTTCGGCCGCTCCCGCGGAGCGGAGGTCTGGGAAGACCGAGAGCAGGTCGACCGCTGGAGCCCATCGGCCCACGCGGCCGGCTACGGCACCCCGACGCTGGTGATCCACAGCGAGCAGGATTTCCGGGTGCCGGTGACGCAGAGTCTCGAACTTTACGGCGTATTGAAGGCCAAGGGCGTTCCAGCCCGACTCGTCTACTTCCCGGATGAGAACCACTGGATCCTCAAACCGCAGAACTCGCTGGTCTGGTACAAGGAAGTGCACGATTGGTTGGCTCGTTGGCTCGCTGAGTGACGTCTTACTCGCGATTACGCGCGTAAGACGGTTTTGTCATTCGCAAATACCGCCGAGAGTGGTCAAGAACCCCGAAATGGGCAGGCAGGGCCTTGCTCGATTGGAGATTGGCAGCACACCCCGGAACGGCGCCGCCTCTGAACGAGGCGTAGGCTGAGCGCACGATGGATGAACCAACAACGGCAATCGTCCTGGCCGGCGGCGACATCGTCAATCCGGACGTCATCGAGGACCTCCCCGACGACGCGTTCATCGTGGCCGCCGATTCCGGACTCGATCGGGCCCTGGGACTCGGCCTCGAAGTCGATCTCCTCGTCGGCGACATGGACTCGGTGTCGGCGGATGCGCTGTCCGCCTACCGCGAGACTCCCGTCGAACGGCACCCGACCGAGAAGGACCACACGGACCTCGAACTCGCCCTGCGGGCCGCAATGCGTATGGGCGTCGACCGCATCATCATCGTGGGAGGCTCCGGAGGAAGGCTCGACCACTTTCTCGCCAATGCGCTGCTCGTGTCGTCGGCCGATTTCTCAGATGTCGACGTCGAGTGGCTCACCGGCGATGCCCGCCTCCACGTCGTGCACGGCACGACCCGGATTCATAGCGCTCCCGGTTGCCACATCTCGCTCCTGGCCGTACACGGCCCGGTACGTGGGATCCGGACCGAGGGGCTCCGCTGGGAGCTCAAGGACGAAGATCTGCTGCCGGGTGCCACCCGCGGCGTGAGCAACATCTTCGAACAACCGGTGGCGACGGTGAGCGTGCGGGAGGGAACCTTGCTTGCAATCCTGACGGGTGACGCCTCGGTGTAGCGGCATGCCGTGCCCCATCCGTCTACTCGTACACCTCCGGGTTGGCGCAGACCGGCATCCGGCGGCCCGTCAGGGCGGCGATCAGGTTCTCGGCGGCCAGCTCGGCCATGGCGGCGCGGGTTGCCACACTCGCCGAACCGAGGTGCGGAATGATCAAGCAGTTCTGGAGGGCCAGCAGCGGATGATCGGCCGGGATGGGCTCCGGTTCGGTCACATCGAGGGCCGCCCCGGCGATCCAGCCCTCCCGGAGCGCCTCCTCGAGGGCCCCGGGGTCGACCAGGCCTCCCCGGCTGCCGTTCACCAGCGTGGCCGTCGGTTTCATCAACCCCAATGCACGACGATCGATCAGGTGGTACGTCTCGTCGGTCAGCGGCGCCATGACGACCACATGGTCGGACTCGGCCAGCAGATCCTCGAACGACCGATAGTAGGCGTTCAGATCCGCGGCCTGTTCGTCCGGCCGTCGATTGTGATAGAGGATCCGCATCTCGAACCCGCCGGCCCGCCGGGCAACGGCCGATCCGATTCGGCCCATACCGATGATCCCGAGGGTCGTGTGGTGCAGATCACCTCCGAGCAATAGATCCGGCTGCCATGGCCCCCAGCGTCCCTCCTTGACGTAGGCGGCCCCCTCGACCACCCGCCGGACCAGGGCGAGCAGGAGTGCGAACACCGTGTCGGCCGTCGTCTCGTTGAGAACCTCCGGCGTGTGACCCACCGGAATGCCCCGGATGGTCGCGGCGGCCAGGTCCACATTGTCGAGGCCGACGGCCATCTGGCTGACCGCCCGCAGCGCCGGCGCTGCTGCAAACAACTCCGCGTCGACCACATCGGTGAGCATCGAGTACAGGCCATCGGCCCGGGCGATCGCAGTGAGCAGCTCGTCCCGGGGCATGACCCGATCCTCATCCCAGAGGACTACGCGGCACGATTCCTCGAGCATTTCCCGCGCCCGTCCCGGCGGGCGGCGGGTCACCACGATTCCCGGCTGATCAGTCATGCAAGCGATCGTAGCCCCGTAGACTCGCCGCCCATGACCTACTCCTACCCCACCACCAGACGAGGCGACGATACGGACGACTTCTGGGGCAATCAGGTTGCCGACCCCTACCGCTGGCTCGAAGACCCCGACTCCCCCGAAACGCAGGCGTGGGTCGACGCTCAGAACGAAGTCACCTTCGCCCACCTCCGAGGGCTGCCTGCCCGTTCCGCCCTCCGGAGCCGCATGGAAGAGCTGTGGGACTTCCCGCGCTGGACTGCGCCGGTGCGGCGCGGTCGGCGCTTGTTCTTCACCAAGAACGACGGCCTGCAGAACCAGCCGGTCCTCTACCGGCAGGACGGGTTGAAAGGAGAACCCGTAGTCCTCCTCGACCCCAACACGCTCACCGAGGACGGCACCACCGCCCTCGTTGATTCATCTGCGAGTGACGACGGGTCGCTGCTCGCTATCAGCATCGCCGAGTCGGGCAGCGACTGGCAAACCATCAGCATCCTCGATGTCGAGACCGGCACCGAACTCCCCGACCGCCTGCGCAACGTGAAGTTCACCTCGATTGCCTGGCTGCCCGATGGCCGCGGCTTCTTCTACTCTCGCTTCCCGACCGAGGACGAGATACCGGACGCTCCACCGAGTACGCATCAGCGCGTGTACTCCCACCTGATCGGAACCGCCCAGGATCAGGACGAGCTGGTATATGCACGCCCCGACGCCCCCGACCTCGGGTTCATGCCGTTCGTGTCGGACGACGGTCGCTATCTCGTACTCCATGTTTGGGAGGGCACCGACAGCCGCAATCGTCTCTACTACCGTCCGCTCGACGGTGACGGCGACTTCGTGCTCCTCCTCGACGAGTTCGACGCCCGGTACGAGTTCATCGAGCACCTCGATGGCCGGTTCCTGATCCTCACCGACCTCGACGCTCCGCTCGGCAGAATAGTTGCGATCGATCTCAACCATCCAGACCGAGACGACTGGGTCGAGATCGTCCCCCAGGGTGAAGATGCCCTGGTACACGGAGCGCTGACGGGCGGCCGGCTCATCACGATGTGGATGCACCACGCTCATCACCTGATCCGGATTCACGACGCCTCGGGCGCCTTCGTGGATGAACCTCCGCTGCCCGGCCTCGGCAGCGTCGTCGAGCTCACCGGCCGCCCCGGCGACCGGGACCTGTTCATCGGCTATCAGTCGTTCACCCAGCCGCCGACCGTGCTGCGCTACGACTTCGAAACCGGAACGCTGGGGACGATGTGGACCGCATCCGGCCGCGACGACGACCGCTTCCGCACCCGCCAGGGCTTCGCCACTTCCCCCGACGGGACCAGGGTGCCGATGTTCCTGATCGGCCTGGCCGATCTCGAACCGGACGGCGCAACCCCCACCATTCTGTACGGCTACGGGGGCTTCGACATCAGCCTCACGCCGACGTACCAGCCCGCCCGCCTCGCCTTCCTCGAAGCAGGCGGCCTCTTCGCCGTCGCCAATCTGCGGGGAGGCTCCGAATATGGACAGGCCTGGCACCAGGCCGGGATGCTCGTCAACAAGCAGAACGTATTCGACGACTTCATTGCCTGTGCCGAGTACCTGATCGAGGAAGGTATCACCTCCGCCGATCATCTCGGCATTCTCGGCGGTTCCAACGGAGGTCTGCTCGTCTCGGCCGTCGAACTGCAGAGGCCGGAGCTGTTCGGGGCCGTTGTGCCGGTCGTCCCCGTTACCGACATGTTGCGCTACCACCGCTTCACGGCCGGTCGCTACTGGATACCGGAGTACGGCAACGCTGAGGAGAGCAGAGAGCACTTCGAGTTCCTGATCGAGTACTCACCTCTTCACAATGTCGAAGCAGGCGTCACCTATCCGCCCACCCTGATTACGACCGCCGACACCGACGATCGGGTGGTGCCAATGCATGCCTACAAGTTCACTGCCACCATGCAGGCGCAGGCGGATCCGTCCTCGCCCTTGCTGCTACGGGTCGAGACCCGCGCAGGACACGGACTCGGGAAACCGACCGCCAAGGTGATCGAAGAAGCCGCCGATATCTACGCGTTTTTCCTGCACCACCTGCGTTAGGGCGAACGCCGTAGGCGCACAAGCGGGAGGGACGTCCCGCTGCCTACCGTCTACTGCCTACTGCCCTATGGCCTATGGCCTCGTGCCTACTTCGGCTGAAAGGCCTCGGCCAGATACCCCATCTCCTCCTGGTTGTTGAGCGGGATGGTGTATTCGCTGATGTCGCGAATCTCGTCGAGGTGATCACGGATGTCTTCGATGGACGGAACTACACCCTGCCCGGCAAACCAACCGGCGTTGACGCCGGTGAAGATCCTGGCAAAACGGCCGCCGCCGACTGAGAAGACCTCATGGGTCAGCTCACACTGCTCCGAGGCGAGGTAGACCACGATCGGCATGACCTGCTCTGGAGCGACCAGGTCGGCGAACGGGCCGAGGAGATCTTCGGTCATCCGGGTCCTGGCGACCGGGGCGATGACGTTGGATTTGATGTTGTACTTTGCGCCCTCGATGGCGAGCACGTTGGACAACCCGACCAGGCCACCCTTGGCGGCGCCGTAGTTGGTTTGTCCAAAATTGCCGAAGATGCCGGAGGGAGATGAGGTGAACACCAGCCGCCCGTACCCCTTGTCCTTCATGACCACGAAAGCAGGTTGCGTCACGTAGAACGCACCCTTCAAATGAACATCGATGACCGGGTTGAGATGCTCTGGAGTGAGTTTGGCGAAGCTCGTGTCCCGCAAGATTCCGGCGTTGTTGATGAGAATGTCGACGGTGTCGAACGCCTCGAGCGCAGATTGCACGATGGCCGCACCACCCTCCGGCGTTGCCACCGAGTCGTAGTTCGCAACCGCCTCACCGCCGGCCGCGATGATTTCGGCCACTGTTGCGTCGGCGGCGGCCGACGCGCCACCGGATCCATCGACGCCGCCACCTAGATCGTTGACGACGACCCTGGCCCCACGCCGGGCCAGTTCGAGTGCATAGGTCTTGCCGAGCCCGCCCCCGGCACCGGTGACGATCGCCACCCGGTTGTCGAACGTGATGTCGCTCACGGTTGTTCCTCTCCGGGACCAGGTCCCACGGTTGCCTTCATGAGAGTTCCCCCAAAACGAAACCTGATGACTCCCCGATAGAATCGACTCCACAGTACCGGATGCAACCGCATCCTCAGCAGTCGAGACCGGCGCGCCGGCAGGCGTCCGCCACGCGGTTGGCGACCATTCCAATGGCGTCGAGCATCGCCGCGTCGACCGCTGGTGGATCCGGCCGGTCGGCGAGTCCGAGATCGAACTTGAGGCCAAGTATGCGGGAGAGGGCATCATCGATGGTCTGCTCGGGAATCGCTCCATCGGCAACCGAGGCCAGAATGGCCGATACCGCCGCTTCCACGTCGCCGGGATTCAAGAGGAGGTCGGATCCGGCCATCAGCGCCTGCACAGCCCGCTCCCCCGGTCCCCAGGCCGCCACCGCCTGCATGTTGGCCAGGTCGTCGGTGACAATGACACCGACGAACCCGAGGCCCACCCGCAGTTGGTCGTAGGTGATTGCCCTCGACATGGAAGCCGGGAGTCCCGACGGATCGAGAGCCGGATAGGCGACGTGGGCCACCATCACCAGCGGGGCACCGGCCTCGACCGCGGCGGCGAAGGGAACCAGGTCGGTCGCCGCCCACTCGTCGCGCTCCGTCATCACCACCGGTAGGCCGAGGTGGCTATCCACCGCCGTATTGCCGTGGCCGGGGAAATGCTTCACCGCGGCCGCCACTCCTGCCGATTCGAACCCCCGCAGTGCGGCCACGGTCATGGCCGCCACGAGCTCTGGATCGCTTCCGTAGGAACGGTCCCCGATGGCCGGGTTGCCTGCGCCGAGCACGTTCACGTCGGCCACCGGGGCGAAGTCGACGTTGATACCGAGCGCAGCCAGTTGAACACCGGTCGCCCAGGCGGCAGCTTCGGTGAGTTCACGATCGTTGAGCGCGCCGAACACCGCGGCAGACGGAAACCGCTGAACGTCGGCGAACTGGATCCGATCGATCCGCCCACCCTCTTGGTCGACTGCAATGAGGAGGGGAACGGCACTGGCCTCCTGGAGGCGAGCCGTCAGGTTCTGCACCTGGCCCGAGGACACGAAATTCCCGTTGGCCGACTTCAGGAGAACCCCGCCCAGCGGGAAGTCGTTGAGGAGTCCAAGCGCGGCAGTGGCGTCGCTTCCCGAGAACTCCACCAGCATCAACTGGGCGGCCCTTTCCTCCAGGCTCATCGAGGCGATGGCCTCCTCGACGAAAGATGCCCGTGCGTCCCGACTGGTCGTGGTAGATGGAAGAGGCGCCACCGAGGTGGTGGTCGCCGCCACCGGGCGCGTAGTAGTGGTCCGGGCATCGGGAATCGGCGTGGGACCAGCGCTGGAGGCCGGACTCTGGGCTGCGGTGCATCCGGCCAGCACCAACGACGCCGCGACAAACGAGACCAACCGCGCCGACCGCCACAGAGGGCGCTGGCTACCGGGCATGCCTGCTATTTGACGTACATGCCCTCAATGACGTCGGCGTACTTCTCGTTGACAACGCCACGCTTCACCTTGAGTGTCGGCGTCAGTTCGCCACCTTCAATCGTGAAGTCGTCGGGGAGAATACGGAAGGTACGCACCGACTCCGCCTTCGAGACCGCCTTGTTGGCGTCGTCGATAGCGTTCTGAATCTCCCCCCGCAGATCCTCATCGTCGAGTACCTCCATGACATTGGCGGACTTGTCGTGCTCGGTGGCCCAGACCGGATAGACATCGGGATCGATCGTGACCAGTGCAGAAATGAACGGCTGCCCATCGCCGACCACCATGCACTGGCTGATCAACGGGTGTGCCCGCATCCGGTCCTCCAGCACCGCCGGCGCAACGTTCTTGCCGCCCGACGTGACGATCAACTCCTTCTTGCGGCCGGTGATACGGAGGTAGCCGTCGGAATCGATCTCGCCGACATCGCCGGAATGGAACCAGCCGTCATCGTCGAACACCTCTGCCGTTGCCCGCTCGTTCTTCCAGTAGCCGCGGAACACGCACCCACCCTTGATCAGCACTTCGCCGTCGTCGGCGATCGCAACGCTGCCGCCGGAGGCGGGGCGCCCGACGGTCCCGATGCGAGCATCGTCCGGCCGGTTGAAGAAAGTGGCGGCCGTGGTCTCGGTGAGCCCATACCCCTCCAGCACGGTCACCCCGATGCCCTTGTAGAAGTAGCCGAGACGTTCGCCGAGCGCCGCTCCCCCGGACACCGCGTAAACGAGACGCCCCCCGAACACGTGGCGCACCTTGCCGTAGACCAGTTTGTCGAACAGGCCGTGCGCCAGGCGCGTTGTGAATCTGACGGACCCCTCTTGCTCCTGCCTTGCATAGGAGATCGCCACTTTGGCGGCCAAATCGAAGATCTTTCCTTTACCGTCGGCGTCTGCCTTTGCCTTTGCGGAGTTGAACACCTTTTCGAATACCCGCGGCACGGAGAACACCCAGCGAGGCTTGAACATCTCAAGTTCCTCGACGAGCTGAGCAGTACCGGTCGAATAACCGATCGTCACACCTGTGGTGATGCACCCGACCTGCACGACCTGGGCAAAGCTGTGTGCCAATGGCAAGAACATGAGGTTCGAGTTGCCGTCGGCAAAGAGGTCATGAAGTTCCTGGACCACCTGGCGGAGATCCCAAATGAAGTTGTAGTGGGTGAGCATGCACCCCTTCGGCATTCCGGTGGTTCCCGAGGTGTAGATGAGTAGTGCGAGATCGTCGTGGCTGATTCCGGCGACTCGTCCGGCCACCTGGTCGCGCGCCTCACCGCCGGCCGCCGCCAGCGTGTCCAGGCCACCGGAGTCGATCACATACACCGACCGGCAGCCGGGGAGGTCGCCGGCCACGGAATCGAAGTTCGCTTTCAGGGCATCGTTTTCGCAGAAGATCATCTTCGATCCGCTGTCGCTCACGATCCATTTCAGCTGGTCGACCGAGGACGTCTCGTATACGGTGACGGGCACCCCACCCGCCATCCACACGGCGTACTGGGCGAAGGTGAACTCCATCCGGGTCGCCGAGTAGATGGCTACCCGATCACCTCGTTCTAGCCCGTCGGCAATCAATCCCGCCGCCAGCGTTTCGACCTTTTCGAGCATCTCTTTGGTCGAGACGTTCACGAATCGATCGCCGTCCCGATAGGCCAGGGCCGGGGAGTCCGGATGCGACTCCGCCCGACTGATGAACGCCGACACCGCGTTGTCAGTCGACGCGATCTTCGTCTCACCTGGGCTCGTGTACTTCTGCATGACCGTCCTCCTGGGACAGGGACCGGGATCCGCAAACCCCGCTATGTCCGAATGGTAGCGACCGAGGAACTGCGCCCAATCAAGCGACGGCGCCGCCGGCCCGCAGCCCCGCAATTCGATCCGGCGCGTACCCGAGTCCAGTGAGCACTTCATCGGTGTTGGCGCCCGGTGGCGGCTGGGCGGCCGGTTCCCCGGCGGGTGTTCTGGAGAAGCGCGGAGCCGGTGCCGGCATCATCGTCCCCGCCACCTCGACGAAGGTCGCCCTGGCAACGTTGTGCGGATGACTGGAAGCTTCCGACCAGGTCAAGACCGGGCTGACGCAAGCGTCGGTCCCCCGGAAGACCTCTTCCCATTCGTCCCTCGACTTCGTGGCGAAAGCCGAGGAGAACCGTTCTCGCAGTTCCGGCCATCCGGACCTATCCATCTGAGCCGGCAGATCTGCCTCCGCCAGCCCTAGGCCTTCGAGGAGGGCCGCATAGAACTGCGGTTCGAGCGCTCCGACCGCCACATAGCGACCGTCGCCGGTCTGGTACGTGTCGTAGAACGGAGCACCACCATCGAGGAGGTTGCCGCCGCGCACATCGTCCCAGAGACCAGCCGCCCGCATCTCGTGAAACATCGTGGTGAGGAGGGCGGAGCCATCGACCATGGCTGCATCGACGATCTGCCCGACCCCTGAGGTGCGCGCTTCGTGAAGTGCGGCCAGCACACCGACGGCCAGGAACATGGCTCCCCCGCCAAAGTCACCGATGAGGTTGAGGGGTGGAGGTGGTGGCCGGTCGTCGGGACCAATGGGCCAGAGAGCTCCCGACATGGCCAGGTAGTCGATGTCGTGGCCGGCAGTCTTGGCGAGGGGGCCATCTTGGCCCCACCCCGTCATTCGTCCGTAGACTAGGGCCTGATTTCGACGGAAGCACTCGTCGGGTCCGACCCCTAGACGCTCTGCGACGCCCGGCCGGAAGCCCTCGATCAGGATGTCGGCCCGGTCCACCAGCCGCAAAACCACGTCGAGTCCGTCGGGGTGTTTGAGGTCCACCGCCATCGAGCGGCGGCCCCTGGCCATGAAGCCGGGGATCCAGGTCGAAGCCTGCGCCGTCCGCTCGATCTGGACGACGTCGGCACCCAGGTCGGCCAGGAGCATTCCGGTGAATGGGCCGGGACCGATACCGGCCAGCTCGACGACCCTCACGCCGGCCAGCGGTCCCATGGTCAGGCCGGAACTTCTTCCTGCTCTTCACCGACGACCGGGTGGATCTCGAGGTAGCCAGAGATCACCGCCTGAATGATGGCGGCAGCCGGAAGGGCGATGATCGCACCGATCGGGCCCAGCACACCGATTCCGGTTAGCGCGGAACCGAAGGCCACGGCGGGGTGAAGTGACATCGTTCTGGCCGTGATCCGCGGAGCGAGGAGGTAGTTCTCGAATTGCTGATATGCAACTAGCACGACAACCACCCAGAAGGCCTGGGCAGGCGACTGGAAGAAGCCGGCCAGTACGGGGAGGAAGGCGGCGATGTATGCACCGACGGCAGGAACGAGTTGTGAGACCAGGCCGACCCAGATGGCCAGTGCCAGCGCGTTGGGAACGTCGATTATCCGCAGGGCCACCCAGGTGAAGAGAGCGGAGGCGGCTGCCAGCAGGAGCCGCGAGTACACGTATCCGCCGGTCTTCTGTACGGCAATCTCCCAGATGCGGAGCATCTCTCGCTGGCGGTCGGGGCGGAACACCCGCAAGACCACGCGCCTGAACTTCGGACCCTCAGCCACCATGTAGAAGGCGAAAAAGGCGACGGTCAGGCCACTGATCACTACACCCAGCAGCGCCGACCCAAAGCCGAGCACACCCGAGGCAACGTTTGAACCGTAATCGGAGAGCAATTGCTGGAAGTCCGGGGATCCCCCTTCGAACATCGAGTCCGAGATATCCAGGTTGAGCCAATCGTCGAGCGAAGCGGTGAATGCATCGATGTACTTCGGGAGATCCGCGGCGATGGCGCTCCCCTGATCAACGGTGGCCGGGACCATGATGGCGATGAACGCCACAAGCACGAGGGCGGAGACGACGAACACGAAGGCCGTTGCCACTCCTCTTCGCCAACCGCGGGCGGCGAGGTACTTGACCCCCGGCTCGAGCGCGAACGAAATGAACACGGCCAGCAGAAGTGCGAGGATCAGACCCGTGATCCGGGACAACAGCCAGAAGATCCCGGCAGCCACGGCCAGAGAAAACAGCACGTACCACACGGCCCGGCGAAACCAACCGGGAACTGGAGTGCGTTCGGGATAGGTCATGCAGGGCGCAGGATACGACCCGCGACGGGCCGCGTCGGGGATTCACTTCTCGATCGGCGCTCCGACCAGGTTTCCCCATTCGGTCCACGATCCGTCGTAGTTGCGAACAGAGGGATACCCGAGCAGGTACCTGAGCACGAACCAGGTGTGGCTCGAACGTTCGCCGATCCGGCAATAGGCGACCACGTCATCGGCCGAACTCATCCCGAGTTCCCCTTCGTAGATCGCACGCAGCTCAATCGCCGATTTGAAGGTGCCGTCCTCATGGACGGCCCGCTTCCAAGGGACACTGGCCGCGCCCGGTATGTGCCCGCCGCGCAACGCGCCCTCCTGGGGGTAATCGGGCGCTTCGGAATTGAGCGGGGTGTAGGGGTTCCCGGTTGATTAGGAGGGCTCTGCCAATCTGATGGTTACTACGCC
>JARGFH010000028.1 GCA_029210695.1 Acidimicrobiia bacterium | reverse complement strand
CACAATCCGGCCCACCCGACCCCGATTCAACCCCCAAAACCACCACCAGCCAACCGAATCGGTGGATCCAGGCTAAGGGGTTTCCGTCGGCGGCGTGGGGGGTTTGCTCACGTACGCGACCGTGACTTTCGGCCCACAGAGGCAGGGCCTCGACGGCGCGTTGCAGACGCTCCTGGCACAGCCATCCGGAAGGTTCCTGCTCACTGTGCTGGCTCTCGGATTCGTGGCCTCCGGCCTGTTCTCCATGCTCCAGGCGCGCTACCGCAAGATGTAACCGAGCCATGCACCGAGCGGCTCGCAGCCACGACCGTTGAGAGTGGCCATTGACGCTTCCAACTGGCCGGCGGTGGTTGAGTAACAGACCAGCTGATCGACTGCAGAGAGCTCCATGATGCCTCCTGGAGCTGATTCCGCCTCGGTGCAGAGATTAGAGACACGCAAAACTGCGAGTGGCTCCGGCGATCTGCGACTGGCCGATCTGCCAGCATGCAGTCGTGAGATCGCGGGTTCCCGTCACGTTTGGTCGCTTGCCTCGTACCGTTGTAGCGCTCGGCCTGGTTAGCTTTCTCACGGATCTCTCTAGCGAGATGATCTACCCATTGTTGCCGGTGTTTCTCGTGGAGGTACTCGGTGCTGGGGCCATAGCACTCGGCACGATCGAAGGGATCGCCGAGTCGACCGCTTTTGTGCTCAAGGTGGCCTCAGGCTGGTGGACGGATCGGATGCAGCGTCGCAAGCCCCTTGTTGTGGCGGGATACGGTCTATCCGGGACGGTGCCGGCGCCCCAACCGAGGAGATGCTTCACGAAGTCTTCGATACCCTCGGAGGAGAAGTAGCTGCCGAGGGGCGTGCCCCGGGTGCCTGACACGGCCGCCCAGCAAGCAGCGGCCGGTATCCGAACTCAGGTCGGCCTGACGGTCACCCGGTAGCCGGCTCCGAATATCCCGGCAGGCAGGTCGATTCCGACCCGTCGGTATACCTCGGCCGGAATACCGATGTCGGCCAGCATCAAGTCGCCGGCTGCAGCCACATCGAGTCCCGTCTTGGGAAGAGCAAGTGTCAAGGTCACGGCGGCCTGCACATAGTCGCCGGGGGCCTCACCGGTCGTCGAGTCGATTCCTGAAGGCACATCAAGGGAGACCACCGGGGCAGACTGATCACCCATCCAGTCGATCATCCGGCGGGCGGTGCCGCGCGGTGCTCCTCCCAGGCTGTATCCGATGACGGCATCGACCACCAGACCCGGTCGCAGGGCGCCGAGCTCGTCGATCCGCACCAGTTTGCCGTTGGTTCCCCGGTAGACGGCGAGCTGCTTGTCTGGGACCGAGGCCAATCGTTCTTCGTCTGAAATCACCACGGTGACGTCTGCTCCCCGGTTGACGAGATGGCGAGCCGCGCATATACCGCCACCCCCGTTTCCACCGGTTCCGGCCAGTACTGCGATAGGGGTGGTCGCCCAATCATCGCCGAGCCTGTCGAGAACGGTCAGCGCCAGGCTGCGGCCGGCATTCTCCATCATCTGATACAAGTTGGGCCCAACCTCCTCGATCGCCACCCTGTCCACTTCTCGCATCTGATCGGTTGTGATCGCCGGCACCTCCAGCCCCGCCTCGGTCACGAAGATCTGTGTTGTCATGAGCCGTCAGTTCCGTCCACAAAGCGACCTGAGACGCGTGATCATGCCCGTCCCCGCGCTTCCCGGTAGCGGCGAATGAGCGAATTCGTTGAGGCATCGTGCGCCAAGACGGGTGGCCTCTCCGAAGTGAGTTCGTCGATGATGGTGGAGGCGAGTACCTTGCCGAGCTCAACTCCCCACTGATCGAACGAGTTGATGCCCCAGATGACCCCTTGTGTGAGCACTTTGTGCTCGTAGAGAGCGACGAGTTGACCGAGGATTGAGGGGGTGAGTCTTGGGGCGAGGATGACAGAGGTCGGGCGGTTGCCAGGGAAGGTGCGATGGGGAACTAGCTCCGGCGCCACGCCGGAGGCTGCGACCTCTTCACTCGTTTTGCCGAATGCGAGGGCCTCAGCCTGGGCAAACAGATTGCCCATCAGCAGATCGTGCTGGCCGCCCAGGTCGATGGCAGGTTCGATAAAACCGATCAGGTCCGCCGGTACGACAGTGGTGCCCTGGTGGAGGAGTTGGTAGAAGGCGTGCTGACCGTTGGTACCGGGTTCGCCCCACACGATCGGTCCGGTGTCCATATCAACGGATGTCCCGTCGAGGCGCACCTGCTTGCCGTTCGACTCCATATCGAGTTGTTGGAGGTAGGCCGCGAACCGGTCGAGATCCTGGCTGTACGGCAGCACCGCATGGGTCGGGTATCCCAGCAGGTTGCGGTACCAGACACCGATCAGCCCGAGCAGCACCGGTACGTTGCGTTCGAACGGGGTGGTGAGCAAGTGCCGGTCGATCATCCGGAATCCGTCCAGCATCTCCCGGAACGCCGACGGGCCCACGGCGATCATCAGACTGAGTCCGATCGCCGAATCCATCGAATACCGGCCGCCAACCCAGTCCCAGAATCCGAACATGTTGGCAGTGTCGATTCCGAAGGCGGCCACCTCTCCGGCATTGGTGGAGACCGCCACGAAGTGGCTAGAGACGGCCGCTTCGTCGCCGAGCCGATCGATCAGCCAGGTTCGAGCAGTGCGGGCATTGGTCAGGGTCTCCAGGGTTGTGAAGGTCTTGGAGGCAACGATGAACAGGGTCGTGGCCGGATCGACGATCTCGAGCACCGCAGCCAGATCCGCCGGGTCAATGTTCGAAACGAAGTGGGCGTCGATGTCGGGATGGACGTAGGGTCGCAAGGCTCGATAGGCCATGGCCGGGCCAAGATCGGAACCGCCTATTCCGATGTTGACCACATGATGGATCCGTTCGCCCGTGAAACCACGCCAAGCACCTGTGCGGACCCGCTCGGAGAAATCGGCCATGCGCTCGAGAACCTCATGCACGTCGACAACGACATCGCCACCGTCCACCGTGAAGTGATCGTCCGGTGCGGCTCGCAGTGCCGGGTGCAGAACCGCCCGGTCCTCGGTGACGTTGATGTGCGCCCCACCGAACAACTCGTCGATTCGTTCGGGTAGACCGGCCCGACGTGCCACCGCCACCAGTCCGGCAATGATCTCTTCGTTGATCAGGTGTTTGGAGAGGTCGACGACCAGGTCGCCGGCCGCGAAAGTAAGCCGTTCGGCGCGGGTCGGGTCTTCAGAAAAGGCGCGCCGCAGGTCGAGTGCGTCCCCGTCTTGTTTGAGGGTTTCGAGTCTTTTCCACTCGGAGGTGGAGGTGATTGAGGTCAAGGTGTTCTCCGTTTGAGTTGTCAACCCGGATGGCGCCCTCGTTGAGTCGCGTCCCGGCTGAGATCGTTGTGTCGGCTGAGGTCCTCCATTCAGAGCACCGGGTCCATCGAGCGAAGATGACAGGCTTCGTTCCAGTGTCGAATCACCCGATTCTCCCGTTCCCACCCGAGGGTGGATACGGTGGCGGTGTCGAGTCCGAGGTTGCAGCCGGCAACGGCCGGCTGACCCATCCATCTGGCAGCCAGGATGCGGAGCAAGTGCCCATGCGCGAACATCACGACCGGCCCATCGACGCTCAAAGCTCTGACAATCGCACGGTCTGCCCGCGCTCCCACCTCGTCAAAGGACTCACCGTCGACGATCGGGTGGGTCCACACCGACCAACCGGGGATCTCCTTTCGGATATCGGCGGTTCGACGCCCCTCGTATGCACCGTAATCCCACTCCAATAGCTCGTCGGCGGCTATTCCCCCGACCGCATACCCGGCCCGGTCCATGGTCTCCCATGCCCTACTCAGTGGGCTGGACAAAACGAGCGCGAACTCGAGTCCCCCCAGCATCCCGCCCAGGGCGTCGGCCTGACGGCGGCCCAACTCGGTGAGGGGTACGTCGGTCCGCCCGGTGTGTTGGCCGGAAACACTCCATTCCGTTTGTCCGTGCCGGACCAACACAACTTCGTGCTCGGTCATGTGGTGATCCAGTCCCAGTCGGAACCGAGCAGGGCGTCGGCTTCGGCCGGACCCCAGGTACCCCGCTGATAGGGAACGACCGGTCGATGGTTGGTGAGCACTCGATCGACCACCCTCCAGGCTTCCATGACGCCGTCTTGACGGGCGAAGAGAGCCGGGTCACCGCGGAGTGCATCACCAATCAGCCGATCGTAGGCGTCTCGGCCGGGGATCCGATCGTGCCCGAGATGCAGTTCAACCGGCCCACTGACCATCGCCGATCCAGGCTGTTTCGCCTGCATCGACAGGCTGATCTCTTCGTCGGGTTTGGTGCGGAACGTCAATCGATTGGGGCCTGGCCGGCTATCGACGTCGGCAAAGAGGGGCCGTGGGGGGCGAGCAAACTCGACAACTGCTTCGGTGGCCGTTGAAGCCATCCCCTTCCCGGCCCGGATGATCCACGGCACTCCGGCCCACCGCCATGAATCCACTTCTAGCCGAAGTGCCGCAAATGTCTCGGTGTCCGAGTCGGCAGCAACTCCGGGCTCCCGGCGGTAACCGGCATACTGACCGCGAACCAGATCGTTAGGGGTGAGCGTCTCGATGGCTCTGAGCACTTTGACTCGCTCGTCGCGCAGCGCGTCGGCATCCTCCGACACCGGTGGTTCCATGGCCAGCAACGCCAGCACTTGCAGCAAATGGTTCTGGACGACATCGCGTATCGTGCCAACCCGGTCGTAAAAGGAACCCCTTCCCTCGACGCCGAAATCCTCTGCCATCGTGATCTGCACACCGCGCACGTAGTGACGGTTCCAGACAGGCTCCAAAACGGTGTTAGAGAAGCGGAAGATCATGAGGTTCTGCACCGATTCCTTGCCGAGGAAGTGGTCGATCCGGTACACCCGCTCTTCCGGGAAGTGGCGGTGAACTATCTCGTTGAGGTCGGCAGCCGATTGGGTGTCTCGGCCAAAGGGTTTCTCCAATACCAGCCGACCCTGTTGGTTGAGCCCCACCGACGCCAATCCCTCGACAACGTCGTCGAATAGCCCGGGGGGGATGGCCAGGTACGACACAGTGCACTCACCTCCGGCCACCCTTTTGGCGATGTCTGCATAGGTGCCCGCCTCCTGGTAGTCGCCTGCCACGTAACAAAGGTTGGCCGCCAGCCGGGCGAACACCTCGTCGTCGATCGGTTCGCCTGCCTCCTCGAGAGCTTCCCGAGCATGGCGACGCAACGTCTCATCATCCCAGTCGCTCGAAGCCACCCCGATCACCGGCATGTCGAGGCCACCGGCGGCGGTGAGGTCGTAGAGAGCCGAGAACAGTTTCTTACGGGCCAGATCTCCGCTTATCCCGAACAAGATCAGTGCGTCGGCGTAGGTTGCCTCCATCAGGCAGGGCCGGCTTTCTCCTGATGGCCACCAAATTGTTGGCGCATCGCCGACAAAACCTGGTTGGCGAACTCGTCACGTCCCCTCGAGTCGAACCGGCCGTAGAGCGCCGCCGAAAGGACCGGGGCGGGAACGCCCTCTTCCACCGCACTCAGAACGGTCCACCTTCCCTCTCCTGAGTCCGATACCCGACCGGTGAACCCGTCGAGCTGCGGGTTTTCAACGAAGGCGGCGGCGGTCAGATCGAGCAACCACGAGGCAACAACGCTGCCTCGCCGCCAAACTTCGGCGACCGCCGGCACATCCAACTCGTACTGATAGTGATCCGGCCGCCGAAGAGGGGCGGTCTCGGCATCGGTCCGGCTGTCGGAGAGCCCGACCCCGGCATGTTTGAGAATGTTCAGACCTTCCGCATATGCGGCCATGATGCCGTACTCGACGCCGTTGTGGACCATCTTGACGAAGTGACCTGCACCGCTCGGCCCACAGTGCAGATAGCCGTGCTCGGCAGCCAGCGGCTCACCAGCGCGGCCCGGGGTCCGCTCGGCCGTGTCGACTCCCGGGGCCAGGGTCCGGAAGATCGGGTCGAGGTGGGCAACCGCGCCGGCGTCGCCGCCGATCATCAGGCAGAACCCCCGTTCGAGCCCGAATACACCACCGCTGGTACCGACATCGATCAAACGAATGCCGCGCTCCAACAAGACAGCCGACCGCTCGAGGTCGTCCTGGTAGTACGAGTTACCCCCATCGATGATGATGTCGCCTGCGTTGAGGTGGGAAGCGATGTCATCTATGACCTTCCCGGTGATTCCCGCCGGCACCATCACCCAAATGGTTCGAGGGCCGTTCAGTTTGCCGGCCAGGTCGGCAAGACCATCTGCCCCCTCGGCGCCTGCCGCGACCAGCTCGGCTACGGAGACGGGGTCGACGTCGTACACAACGGTCCGATGGCCATCACGGAGCAGCCTGCGAACGAGGTTCGCTCCCATTCGGCCGAGGCCGATCATTCCCAGTTCCATGATGCGGTATCTCCTTGTCGTCGGTACCCCGCCGTTCATCCGGCTCAAGTTGGGCAGCTCGAGGTGAATGACGCAGTTCCTTCTGTCCTCGTGCTTGCCCACAACACCCGCGGTGGGAACCCCATTCTCGCGGAGTCGCTCGAGCCGGGACCGGCTCATCAAATCGGTGGAATTTGTTCGCTTGCACTCGATCTACTCCATCCAACGGGGCAGCCGGGCCGCGCAGGCCCTAACTGTCGGCGTAGCGACAGTGTTGCGTGTGCTCTCATATCCGGCAGCATCCTCCGATCGGGTGGGACGTACCGTCCTTGTGAGGCCAGACAGAACGTGGCGCCTTCGCAAGATGCTCACCACCACGCGAATCGATCGCCCAACCGGGCTGAAGTTGAGTAGCTTCGTCGGAAGGAGGTAGATGTGAAGCGAAAGCACCTTCTGGTGACCGTGATCCTGTTCGCGCTGCTGCTGGCTGCCTGCGCGGCCGGCCCGAACCCCCAGGTCGATGTGGCAACCGACAACGGGGAGATGGCCGGGTTCTGGCTAGGCCTCTGGCACGGGATCATCCTGCCAATCGTGTTCATCATCTCGCTGTTCAGTGACAACGTGAATGTTTACGAGGTCTTCAACAACGGTGGTTGGTACAACTTTGGGTTCGTGCTCGGAGCCGGCACCTTCTTGGGCGGGTCATCCCGGGCCGGCCGGCGCAAGCGCTGAAACCATCCGGTTGTTTGCCGGTAAGAAGATGATGTAGCGCTTGGGCCGCAGCCTTCTCGCGGTTGCTCCCGTCCTCAGACGATCCGGTAGAAGGCGATCGGACGCTGCACGCCTTTGAGATTGCGCTGGCCCGCCGGCTCGGCCGTCACCAGTCCCTGCGGGAGCAACGCCAGCGTGCGTTCGGTGATGAGAATCTCGCCGGGACCGGCATCATCGGCGAGCCGGGAGGCCAGGTTCACGTGGTTGCCCATCGCCGTGTAGTCCATGCGACTCGGCGAGCCGATGTTGCCCACCGTCACGAACCCGGTCGAGATGCCGACGCCGGCGGTGATCTCCAACTGAGCAGCCTCGGTGAGGCTAGTTCTCAGCTCGACTCGGGCGACTTGCATGTCGAGCGCCATTCGGACTGCCCGTTCGGCGTGGTCTTCCTGGGGAAGAGGGTCGTTGAAGAAGACCATGAGCGCGTCGCCTATGTACTTGTCGAGCGTTCCCTCGTAGCGAAAGACGATGTCGGTCATCACGGTGAGGAAGCGATTGAGTCCGGCGATCATCTCCTCCGGCTCCGACTGCTCGGAGAGGGCCGTGAACCCCCGGATGTCGACGAACGCGATCGACAGCTCTGCTCGCCTCGACTCACCGATCCCCCTGTCACCGGTGACGATCGCCTCGGCGACCTGGGGCGACAGGTAGCGACGCAACTGCGACGTGCGTTCGAGCAATGCGACCTGATCATCGACCTGCGCCTGGAGGTCGCGGTTGACGGTCTCGAGCCTTCCATACAGTGTTTCGAGCTGCTCACTGGCCCGGTTGACATTGTCCGAGAGCTTTCCGAACTCGTCTCGATTGGGCACATCGATGCGGGCAGTGAAATCACCACTCGCCAGTGTGTCGAGAGCATGATCGATTCTGCGGACCGGCCGGATCACAGTCCACGAGATGACGGCACCCAGCGCTACGGCTCCTCCGAGGCTCATCACTGAGAAGGCAGCTAGAGCGATTCGCAGGAATCGGCGGTCTCCCGCGAAGCCGTCGATCTCGGCCGCCACCAGATCTTCGGTGTCGCCGATGAAGTCGTTTAGCGGACCTTCCAGCTCGTGACTGATCTCGTGCTCAGATTGGACGTGGGCCCGGAGAGCACCTTCGATGTCTCCGGAGGCCTGGAGCGCCTCAACTCGCACACCGGCCTCCGCGTAGCGCTCATCGATGGCACGCAAGCGGTTGAACAGGTCGCCGTGGTCGCCAACCGCGATGACCTCTGTCTCCTCGATGAGCTGCGCGAAGGTTGCCTTCGCGCCACCGATCTTGTCGTTCCAGACTGGTTCCCCGGTCAGCAGTGCCATGGTTCGGAAATGGGATTGCGCGGTGATGCTGTAGAGCATGTGGTTGGCGTTGTCCGACTGCCGCTGGAGCATTGAGAGGCGATCAACCTGAACATCCATACGGTTCACGACCAGGAGCCCGACGATCCCGAGGGCCAGCATCAGCACTGAGATGCCTAGGAAACCGGCCAGCAACTTCGTCTCGAGGCGCGCCTGGATTCGGGCGACGAAGTCAACCACGGGCGGCAGCAGACGGGGAATACCGTCCGTATCGCGATCTGCCGGCGCCGGGGTAGAACCATCCGGTCGGGGCGGCGAAATAGTGCTGGTCATGGGTCCCCTCGATTCGTCGTGCTCACCTACTCGCCCGGAGACGTCGACGGCGGGCGATCAGGACCGCCGCCCTAGTGGTCTGTCTGCTATTTGATGACCGGGGTAGGCAGTGCCACGAACCCTGCCACAGCGGGGATCGTCCGGCAGGAGACCAAGTCACCAAATCCGCGACGGACCACTAGAAGGTCACGATCGCCGTTACGAAGGAAAGCGCCACCGCCGCGGTCATCGACAGGACGGCACTGGTGGCGGCCAGGACGTAGGTGCGGGTTCCCCTGAAATACAGCCACAGGCCGCGAACAGATATTGCTCCGGTCCCCAGCACGATCGCAATGAGCACTACCGCCAGCCACATCGGCTCAAAGAAGACATCCCAACGCTGCCTGGCGAGGTTCCAAACCGACCCAGTGAACATCCAGGCAGACACCTGCGGAAGCGCCAGGATCGCACCCGTGAGCGTACGTTTGAACCTACTGCGCCGGTCCGGGGTGTTCTGATCAGTCACGTGGCGGCACGATAGTGCCAGAGTCGTCGGCCCACCGTGGTTAGGACCAACGCCGCCGGCGATCACAAGGGCGGGGTGTAGCCTCGATGATGTGAGCAATCCAACCCTCGGACCCCAGCAACGAACTCGCGATCTCGACCGGATGTCAGACGAAGTGTTCGACATCGTCGTCGTCGGTGGTGGTGTTACCGGAGCGGGTACCGCCCTCGATGCAGCCAGCCGCGGTCTCTCCGTCGCCCTCGTCGAACAGCGTGATTACGCCTCCGGAACTTCGAGTCGCTCATCGAAACTCATCCACGGCGGTCTGCGCTACCTCGAGCAACTGGATTTTGGCCTCGTTCGTGAGGCACTGCGCGAGCGTGGTTTGATCTTCGACCGGCTGGCGCCGCACCTCGTCCGGCCGGTCTCATTCCTCTACCCCCTCCAGCACCGGGTGTGGGAACGTGCATACGTCGGCGCCGGCATTGCCATGTACGACGGATTGGCTGCCCTCGCCCGCAACCCGCTCCCCGCCCATCGTCACCTGTCACGGAGTTCGGCCCTGAAGCTGGCGCCTGGACTTTCGAAAGACGCGCTCATCGGTGCGATCAGATACTGGGACGCTCAGGTCGACGACGCCCGCCACACGCTCGGGCTGGCGAGAACGGCCGCGGCCTACGGTGCGGCCATGGCCTCGAGTGCCCGCGTGACCGGACTCCTGCGCGAGGGCGACCGGGTCACCGGAGTGCAGGCACTCGACCTCGAATCGGGACGCACTCTCGACATCCGGGCCCGACAGGTCATCAATGCCACGGGCGTTTGGACCGACGAGATCCAGGACATGGCGGGCCGGGGCACCATCAAGGTTCGAGCGTCGAAGGGAATCCATCTGGTCGTTCCCAAGGACCGCCTCCACTCCGACACCGGGCTGATCCTCCGCACAGAGAGGAGTGTTCTCTTTGTGATCCCCTGGGGAAAGCACTGGATCATCGGCACCACCGACACCGACTGGAACCTCGACCTCGCTCATCCGGCCGCCAGCCGCCGCGACATCGATTACCTCCTCAGCCATGTCAATACCGTGCTGGACGAACCACTCGCCCGTGACGATGTCGAGGGCATCTACGCCGGCCTGCGGCCGCTGCTGTTCGGGGAGTCGGACGCGACCAGCAAACTCACCCGGGAGCACGCAGTTTCGCAAACCGTCCCCGGACTGATCTCTGTGGCAGGTGGCAAGTACACGACCTACCGCGTCATGGCCGAAGATGCAGTCGACGCCGCCGCCCGCAACCTCGGAGGTCGGATACCTCCGTCCTGCACGGCCGAGGTTCCCCTCGTTGGAGGTGACGGCTTCAAACCGGCCTGGAACCGCCGCTACAAGACGGCCACCCAATCGGGTCTCACCACCGCACAGACCGAAAACCTGCTGCACCGGCACGGAGCCAATATCACCGAGGTGCTGGCAATGCTGCAAGAACGCCCTGATTTGTCCTCCACGCTGCCGGGCAGCGAGGACTACCTGGCGGTCGAGGTCGCCTACGCCGCCCGGCATGAAGGGGCGCTCCATCTCGACGACGTGCTCACCCGACGCACGCGGCTCTCGATCGAGTCGTGGGATCGGGGCATGGCCGCCACCAAGCAGGTGGCGGAGCTGATGGGTTTCGAACTCGGATGGGACGAGGACACGATCACCCGTGAGATCCAGCACTACCAGGGCAGAGTGACCGCCGAACGCCAGTCGCAGGAACAACCAGACGACCAGACCGCCGACGCCGCCCGGCTCGGAGCTCCCGACGTCCGCATGCTGGGCCGGGGTTGAGCCGGGAGCGAGAGACACCGGAAGATTTGCGCCCCTCCCACCCGGCCTTCGGCCGGGCGTACTCCCCCCGTCGGGGTGAGCGATACGCTGGATTACAGTTCCCCGACTGCCTGGCAAGTGCGTGCGATCGTTGCCCTTGTGCTTGCAATAGTTAGCACTTCTAGTATCATGACCCCATGCCAGTCGGCACCCACCCCATCGTCACACTGACGCTTCGCGACGGACTACCTGTTCGCATCCGTCCGGTGACGCGCGCAGACCGCGACCTACTTGCCAAGGGGTTTCAGAGTCTGTCTGAAGCGTCCCGGAATCAACGTTTCTTCACGCCGATCGGCCAACTATCGGGAAGTCAGCTCACCTACCTCACCGACATCGACCACATCGACCATTTCGCGTGGGGAATCGAGACGGAGGACGGCATCGGGGTCGGAATCGCCAGGTACGTACGTACAGGGCCGGACATCGCCGAAGCGGCGTTCACGATCGCGGATGACTTCCAGGGTCGTGGACTCGGGTGGACGATGTTCCGGGCTCTCGCCCTGGTGGCTGTCGATCATGATCTCGGACGCTTCGAGATGACCATGCTGGCGGATAATGCCGCGATGACACGCCTGGCCCGCAAAGCCGGAGCCCGGTTCGAAGCGCCGAGCGATGGAACGATCCGGGCAGAACTCGACCTCGACCCGGCCATCTGGTCGGACCTCTCCGAAGCAGCCGCTCTGCGCGATCTGGCGGCCGGTGCGGCCGGCGCCGGCTGATCCACGAAGGACCGCCGCCCTTCCGAGTTGAGGACCTTCAGCCATTACCGCCCGGTATCTCGCCACCTACACTTCTCCCATGGCCGACTACACACCCCCGCTGCGTGACATCAAGTTCGTTTTCTCCAATATCGTCGACCTGGCCGGTCTCGCCACCCTCGAAGGGTTCGAGCATGCCGACCCCGACACCGTCTTCGGTGCTCTCGACGAAGGTGGCCGCTTCATGGCTGAAGTCGTGGCCCCGACCAACATCATCGGTGACAAAGAAGGTGTGGTCCTCTCCCAGGATGGAGTCGTCGTCACACCCGAGGCTTTCAAGGGCGCCTACCGGGCCTACGTAGAGGCCGGTTGGGGCGCCGTGCCCTTCCCGCCCGAATACGGAGGTCACGGATTCCCGTGGGTCGTCGGCCTGGCGCTTCAGGAGATGCTGGCGGCCTCCAACATGGCGTTCTCCCTCAATCCGATGCTCACCCAGGGGGCCATCGAAGCGATCGTGTTGCATGGTGACGACGAACTCCGGGCCACCTACCTCGAGAAGCTGATCACCGCCGAGTGGTCCGGGACGATGTGCCTGACCGAGCCACAGGCCGGCTCTGATCTCGGGACCGTACGCACCAAGGCGACCCCGCAGGACGACGGCACCTATCGAATCAAAGGTCAGAAGATCTTCATCACCTGGGGCGACCACGATCTCGCAGACAACGTGATTCACCTGGTGCTGGCCAGAACGCCCGATGGCAAACCAGGCACCAAGGGCCTCTCGATGTTCGTCGTGCCGAAGTACATCGTGAACAAAGACGGCAGCCTCGGAGAATCCAACGAGGTGTCCGTCGTCTCGCTCGAGCACAAGCTCGGCATCCATGCCAGCCCCACCGCGGTAATGGCATTCGGCGACCACGAAGGATCGGTTGGATACCTCGTGGGTGCGGAGTTCGACGGCATGAAGAACATGTTCACGATGATGAACAGCGCTCGCCTCTCGGTCGGCCTACAGGGACTGGCCATCTCAGAGCGGGCATACCAGGACGCACTGGCCTACGCCCAGGAGCGACGGCAAGGCCGGGCCGTTGGCACCGAACCCGGTGACAGCTCTCTGATCATCGAACACCCGGACGTGCGCCGCATGCTGCTGACGCAACGCGCCTACATCGAGGCCATGCGCTCGTTGCTGTACTTTAACGCCGAAGCCATGGACATCGCCCTCAATCATCCGAACCCCGAAGAACGTGAGCGTGCCGCCGAGTTAGCCGACCTCCTCACTCCCCTGTCGAAGGCCTGGTCGACGGACCTCGGGGTAGAGCTCACCTCGCTCGCCCTCCAGGTGCACGGCGGCATGGGCTACATCGAGGAGACGGGCGTAGCCCAGCATTTTCGCGATGCCCGCATCGCACCCATCTACGAAGGGACCAACGGCATCCAGGCAATGGATCTAGTTGGGCGGAAGCTGCCCATGCGGGCAGGCGAATTGGTCCGCGAGTTCATCGGCCGTATGGCTGCCCTCGACAAGGACCTGGAAGCTGCCGGGGAAGACCTGGCGACGATCCGCCGCAGCCTGACGGATGGCATCGCCGCGCTCTCGGACGCCACGATGTGGCTGGCACAAAGAGGCATGGCGAACATCAATGATGCGCTTGCCGCCGCCACGCCGTACCTGCGAATGTTCGCCACCGTGACCGGCGGTTGGTTCATGGCCCGCCAGGCGCTGGCGGCCAAGGCGGCACTCGACAACGGATCGCCGGATGACGACTTCCTGAAGGCCAAGATCGTGACGGCGCGGTTCTATGCCGAGCAGCTGCTTCCGCAGGCCTCCGGTTTACTCGGCGCGGTCAAGGGCGGGTCCGACATTCTGTTTGAGATCGAGCCGGCCTTTCTCGGGGTCTAGCTGCAGGCAGGTAGTAGGCCGTAGGCCGTAGGCCATAGGCCGTAGGCAATTGGCAAGTGGCAAGTGGCCCAGCCTCGCCTGCCGACGACTCGCGACTCGCGACTAGGTTCAAATTGACCGACCCCAAGGAGGCGGAAATGAGTGAGAGCGTCTACAAGCTCGTCGAGCTCGTCGGATCGAGCACTGAGTCGTGGGAGAAGGCTGCTGCGGCCGCCGTCGGCAAGGCGCGCAGTTCGCTGCGGGATCTCCGCATCGCAGAGGTGACCAAGCTCGACATGAACCTCGATGACGATGGAAAGATTGTCGCATACAGGGCCAGGGTGAGCATCTCCTTCAAGATGGAGGACTGACCCGAGCGGAGATGCCTTCCGATGAGCCACTCCCGTCAGAGCATCTTGCCTCTAGGCGATTATGAGCCGGCCGTCATAGCGTGAAGTAATGAAAGTCGTGATTAGTGATGACGGCCGCTTTGCACTGTTCCGCCTCGGTCCGCTCGAGGCTCTACTCGCATTGAAAAGGGAACTCGAGGTCCCGGTTGACCGGATTACGTCGGCCCGGGCCATGGCGCGTGGCGACGTTTCGTATGGGCCGATCATCAGAGCACCGGGGACCTATATTCCAGGTCTAGTCAGATTCGGTTCGTACGGCCGCAAACCCAACCGGCATTTCTGGGCCGTCTTCCGTCAGGACCCGGTCCTCGTCGTCGAGAGCGAGAACTGGGATTACACGCGTCTCGTGGTCGGCGTGAGAGACGCCGGCCACACGGCCGGAGCCCTCCAGGTGTCTATGTCATAGGCTGGCCGCGGACTCGCGGCGTGCGGACCCGTTAGATTGAGCGCAAAGAAGAGGAGAAAACAGATGGAGAAGATCGTCGTCGGTTTCATCAGGTCGCCGGAAGGTGAGGCTGCGCTGAACAAGGCCATCGACGAGGCGAAGCTGCGCCAGGCCCAGTTGATCGTGGTTCATTCCATGTACGGAGGACGGCGCGAGGAGGAAACCGAGGTTCTTGCCTACCGGCAGGAACTCGATGCGGTCGACGCCAAGCTCACAGAGGAGGGGGTCAACCACACGATGCACGAGTACGTGCGCGGGCTCTCACCGTCTGAAGACCTCACCCGCACGGCGAAAGAAGTCGATGCCGACCTCATCGTGATCGGCCTTCGCCGACGGACACCGACCGGGAAATTCCTGCTCGGCTCGAACGCGCAGGAGATCCTCCTGGATGCCGATTGCCCGGTCCTGGCGGTGAAGGCGGCCAAGTAGGAACAGGCAACGGGTACTCGATGACGGGGTACCCGGAGTCTCTGTGCGCCTGTATCTAGTCGATTCATACCTGGCGACGTGCGACACCAGCATCGTCGACGCCGACAACGGCTGGTGGCTGCTCTCCGACACCGTCTTCTACCCGGGTGGAGGCGGCCAACCGGCCGATACCGGCACGATCACCTTCAACGCCGAGACTCATCGGGTTGACGAGGTCCGATCCGACCACGGCGAGATCTGGCACCGGGTGAATCTCATTGCGAGCCTCGACTCGGAGGTGCAGTGCCGCATCGACTGGGACCGGCGCTATGCGCTGATGCGGCATCACGCCCTACTGCACATCGTCAACACGATTGCTCGGCGGGCATACGGCGGACTCATCACCGGCACGTTGATCGGCACCGGCAGGTCTCGAATCGACTTCAGCTTCGAAGCGTTCGACCGCTCAATGCTCTTAGAACTCGAATCAGAAGTGAACGAAGTGATCTCGGGAGACCTCCCGATTTCAGCTTCCACCATCACGGAAGCCGAGTTCCCGGCAAGGCCGGATCTGATTCGAACCCGCAACGTCCTGCCGCCAATCGAGGAGGGAAAGGTGCGGATCGTCGAGATTGGAGATCTGGACGCCCAGGCTTGCGGAGGCACCCACGTGCACTCGACCGGTGAGATCCGCGGTGCCCGAATCGACAGATTCGAGAACAAAGGCCGTGACAACAAGCGCCTCTACTCGGTGCTGGAGGAATGAGCTCACTTCGAACGCCATGAGCTACACGATGCGCGGCCGGCCGCAATAGACGGTGCAGGAATCACCCCGGACAAACCCGACGACCGTCATACCCAACTCCTCACCCAGTTCAACGGCGAGCGACGAGGCTGCCGAAATCCCGCAAACGACAGGAAACCCGGCCACAGCCGCCTTCTGCACCACCTCGAACGACATTCGACCCGACACGAAGAGCACGAGATCGTTGAACCGCCATCGATCCGGCGCCAGCGCCCCGACGAGTTTGTCCACCGCGTTGTGCCTCCCAACATCCTCACGCAGGGCGATCAACTCGCCTTCCACCGTCACAGCTGCGGCGGCATGTAGTCCGCCGGTCTCGTCGAAGTTGACCTGATGGGCTCGCATCGATTCGGGGAGGCCCGCAAGCACATCGACCGGCACCCTTAGGTCCTGGTTGAGTGGCCCGGAAGAAATCCGGATCGCGTCGATCGAAGCTTTCCCACAGACTCCACAGGATGACGTCGAATAGAAGTTCCGCTGGAACCTGGTCGGATCGACAAACACGCCGTCTACCGGCCGGAGGTCCCAGCGGTTGGCATCGATCTCATCAATTCCGGCCAGTTCGTGGGGGCCGATGAGGATTCCTTCGGTGAGTGCGAATCCGAGGATCAGTTCTGCTTCGTGGCCGGGGGTTCTCATCACCACGGCCAGCGGGGTCCCCTCCAGCCTGATCTCGAGCGGAGACTCCTCAACGATCCGGTCGTCAACCTGCTGCCAGACTGATCCCGCTCGCCGATCGACCTTCCGCTCAACAATCCCAGACATGACGGGGAACGTACTACGTATCCGAACAGAGCGGGAGATGGCGATGGAGAAGCCCCGGTTCGCAGCTTCCGGGAGGACGCCATGTTCGATGCAGCAACGACCGTTACGAGGTATCCTTGGCCTCCCTAACACCACCCCGGGGAGTCGGGCCAGCCGACTGAGAGGGAAGCCCCGCCGCAAGGCGATTGCTACCGACCCGTGGAACCTGAACTGGGTTATGCCAGCGGAGGAAGAGAGTGGACCACAACACAGCATCACCACGAGAGCCGGGTCCTTCCGCGTCCGGCCGCGCCGTCGGGAAGCATCCCGCGTTGACAAAGGCCGTCTGCGGAACTGTCCTCCTCTTCCTTCTCGCCGCCTGCGGGGGATCGGAAGCCAACGGAACGGTTCCGACCGTCCCGGACACGCTGACCCTCATGACCCACGGATCATTCGCCGTGTCGGACGGGATCATCGAACGCTTCGAAGCCGAACACGGCGTTACCGTTGAGATCCTGCGTTCCGATGATGCCGGGGCAATGCTCAATCAGGCGATTCTCACGAGAGGCAATCCGCTTGCAGACGTGATCTTCGGGATCGACAACACCTTCCTGAGCCGTGCCCTGGATGCCGGCATCCTCGATTCGTACACTTCTCCCGGGCTGACCGCGGTTCCTGACGATCTGCAACTGGATTCGGAACACCGAGCGACACCGATCGACTTCGGAGACGTTTGCATCAACTTCGATCGTTCGGTGATCAATGACAACGACGCCCCCGCCTCGCTCGCCGCCCTCACCGAAGATCGTTTTCGCGGGCAACTCGTCGTCGAAAACCCGGCGACGTCATCACCCGGCCTGGCCTTCCTGTTCGCCACCATCGCCGAGTTCGGCGAAGAAGGCGACTACACGTGGAAGGACTACTGGGCCGAACTGAAGGCCAACGAGGTCACGGTGAGCGCCGGGTGGGATGACGCCTACTACAGCCAGTTCTCGGGCGGCGCCGGCCAGGGAGAACGGCCACTCGTGGTGTCGTACGCATCGTCGCCGGCGGCCGAGGTCGTCTTTTCAGAAACACCACTCGATGAGGCGCCGACCGGTGTGATGCAGGCGGGTTGTTTCCGCCAGATCGAGTTCGCCGGCGTGCTGAACGGGTCAGACGCCCCCGAACTGGCCGCGGCGTTCATCGATTTCATGCTGAGCATTGAGTTCCAAGAGGACATCCCGCTCAACATGTTCGTATTCCCCGCCAATCGAGAGGCCCAACTGCCACCCGTATTCGTTGACCACACGACGATTCCCCAAGGCGTCGCCACGCTCGAACCGGCCCTCATCGATGCCAACCGGCAGCGTTGGATCGAAGAGTGGGACGCTGTGATGCTGCCGTGATGACTCTCTCGAGGGCACGGCGAGCCGCCTGGCCCGGCCGGTTGGCGCGGATCCTCGTCGTAGCCATCCCACTCGGGTTCCTGGCGGTGGCGTTCCTATACCCGCTCAGCTCGATCCTCCTCACCGGCCTATCGGGAGAGGCCGGTGCGCTCGGCCCGTTCGGGGAAGTGTTCGGAAAGGCGTCGTTGCGGAGCGTGGCCTGGTTCACCCTCTGGCAGGCGGTCGTCTCAACGATCTTGACGGTCGTGGTGGCCATGCCGGCCGCCTATGTGTTCGCACGGTACGACTTCCCGGGACGGTCGTTGTTGAGAGCAGCGGTGACGATCCCCTTCGTCCTCCCAACGCTGGTCGTCGGCTCCGCGTTCCTTGCCTTGCTCGGCCCCAGGGGAGCACTCGGGATCGACTTGTCATCGACAATCTGGGCGATTCTCCTGGCGCACGTTTTCTACAACTACGCGGTCGTCGTGAGAACCGTCGGCGGATTGTGGGCGCATCTCGATCCTCGGCTCACCGAGGCCGCCAGGGTTCTGGGGGCCGGCCGGTGGCGAGCGTTCCGAACCGTCAGCTTGCCATTGCTCCGTCCGGCGATCGCGGCTGCTGCTTCGATCATCTTCCTCTTCACGTTCACGTCTTTCGGAGTGATCCTCGTCCTCGGCAACCTCGAGTTCCGGACGATCGAGGTTGAGATCTGGCGACAGACGATGAGCTTCCTCAACCTGCCGGTGGCTGCCGCGTTGTCGGTGCTGCAGTTGGTAGCCGTCTCGCTCATCCTCCTGGCTTACTCGCGTTATCAGCAACGGCGGGCGGTCGAACAACGTCTGGCGCCGGCTACGGCCCGGAAGCCACAAACCGCGCGGGAGTGGTGGATGGTTGGCGGCACCCTCACCTTCACTGCGCTATTCCTGGGCACCCCGCTTCTGTTGTTGGTTGAGCGTTCGCTTCAGGTTGGGGAAGGCTGGAGCACAGCCGCCTACACCTCTCTGACCGATACGAGCGACTCACTGTTCGTCCCGGCCACCGAAGCCATCGCCAACTCCATCGGATTCGGGCTCGTGGCGATGATCATTGCCCTGGTGGTTGGCATCCTGGCCGCCACCGTCATCGCCTACCGGCAGGGGCCCGTCTCACAGTGGTTTGATCTTCTGCTCATGCTCCCGCTCGGAACGTCGGCGGTCACGATCGGGTTCGGTTTCCTAGTCGCCTTCGATTCGCCCATCGACTTGCGCACGTCTCCGTTCCTGATCCCGCTCGCCCACTCGCTGATCGCCATCCCGTTCGTGGTCCGAACCGTCGTTCCGGTGATGCAGGCAATACGCCGTCGACTCCGCGAGGCGGCCCGGGTGCTCGGCGCCTCACCGTTTCGCGCCTGGCGGGAGATCGATTTACCACTGATCGCACGGTCCGGCCTCGTGGCCGCCGGATTCGCCTTTGCCATCTCCCTCGGGGAGTTCGGTGCGACGGCTTTTCTGGTTCGACCCGAACGCCCCACCATGCCGATTGCGATCTTCCGTTTGCTCGGGAGGCCGGGCGAACTGAACTTCGGACGAGCGATGGCCTTGAGCACCATCCTCATGGTGCTGACGGCGGCCTCGATCATGATCATCGAGCGGTTCAGGCTCGGCGAGACCGGGGAGTTCTGAGATGCTGCTCGTCGATCATCTCACGGTGGAGATCCTGGGCACGACCATCCTGAGCGACGTCGATGTCGAGGTACAGGATGGAGAAGTGCTGGCGGTTCTCGGTCCGAGCGGTTCCGGCAAGACGACCCTTCTCCGTGCCATCGCCGGCCTCCAGGTGCCAACCCGGGGCGCACTGCGCTGGGACGGTGAGGACCTCGCCCGGGTACCCGTCGAGAACCGGGGTTTCGGCCTGATGTTTCAGGATTACGCGCTCTTCCCCCATCAATCGATCGGCGCCAACGTCGCCTTCGGGCTGCGCATGCAACGTCGTCCGGCCGCCGAGATCCGGGCCAGGGTCTCCGAGGTACTCGATTGGGTCGGCATGGCCGCCTACGCCGACCGGCGGATCACGAACCTATCCGGCGGCGAACAGCAGCGGGTTGCCCTCGCCAGAGCCCTGGCACCGGCACCTCGGTTGCTGATGCTGGACGAACCGCTCGGATCGCTCGACCGGATACTGCGTGAACGCCTCATTGTCGAACTACGCCAGTTGCTGGTCGATCACGCCATAACCGCCGTGTACGTAACTCACGACCAGGAGGAGGCCTTCACCATCGCCGATCGCCTGCTCGTGTTGCGAGACGGAACCGTCGCCCAGGAGGGAACCCCAGAGTCCGTCTACAGGCAACCAGTCGATGAATGGACCGCCCGCTTCCTCGGCTTCCGCAACATCGTGCAAGCTGAAGTAGCTGATGGAACCGCCAGGACTTCGTGGGGTTCGTTCCCGACGCAACACGAGCGCCCGGGATCCTTCACGCTCGTCATCCCACCCGATGCGATCGAACTCGACCCGAACGGCGCCGTCCAAGGAATCGTGGATAGCCGGGTATTCCGCGGTGGACACCACGTGGTGGGCGTTTCGATCACGGGTGAAACAATCCTCGACGTCGAGGTCGTTGGACCGCCGCCGGAGATCGGAGCTGAGGTCAGACTGCACGTCACGAACGCGGTCGTGCTCTAGCCGTCGGTCCCCCCAGCGAGCGAAGCGAGCGTCCGGGGGGAAGGTACCGCCGGAGCCGAGGGACGAGGCGCCGGGGGTAGGGGGGCCACCCCCAGCGAGCGAAGCGAGCGTCCGGGGGGAAGGTACCGCCGGAGCCGAGGGACGAGGCGCCGGGGGTAGGGGGCCACCCCCAGCGAGCCACGCGAAAACCAGGGCGAAGCTACCGACGGCGCCTCCTTGCGTTCTCCCCCCACGCAGTGGGGGGAGTCCCGAGTCCCCGAGGGGAGGGGGGCTAAGCATCCGAAGATCTGCCCCCTCTGCCGAGAAGACTCGGCATCTCCCCCGCCCAAGCGGGAGAGAAACGCCCTTGGGAGAGCGAGCCGGCGGCGTTCGCCCCCCACGCAGTGGGGGGCGACCCGAGTCCCCGAGGGGAGGGGAGGGCCGACCCGGGAGCTCAACCAGACGCCAACTCCTCACAACCGAAGTGGCTCGATTGCCTCGAGAAAGCCGGCGGGCGCACGACGGGGCCGGCCGGTTCCATCGGTGATCGCACCGGTGAGTTCGAGCGCGGCTACCAGTTCACCGCCTGCCCGAGCCTCCTGTCTCCATCGTGACGTAACCCGTTTCGACTCCACCAGGCTGCTCGTGATCTCGAGGATCTCGCCGTAGACGGCCGGGCGGTGAAACCTTGCCCGCACGTCGCTCACCACGAGGCGGAAGCCCTCTTCCTTCAGCCGGGTCAGGTCGTATCCAACCGAAGCGAGGGCCTCAATCCTGGCCGTCTCGAAATACGAGAAGTAAACCGCGTGGTTGACATGGTCGTACGGATCGAGTTCATAGAAACGGACCTGGACGTTCGTAGTGTGGGGCATACCCACCCAGGATACGGATCACGAGACGCGAGACGCGGGCCGGCGAGTCGCAAACGGGTGAGTTGTCGCGATTTCTGCAGCTGTTTCCGGAACTGGGGGGCGAAGACCGTTAGCCTCGTCCCATGCGCGCATGGGTTTTGAACGAAACGAACGGCCCGGAGTCGTTCACACTGCAAGAGGTGCCGACACCGGAGCCAGGACTCGGGGAGGTGCGGGTGCGCCTCGACGTCTCGGCGTTGAACCATCTCGACCTCTGGGTTTCCAGGGGCATGCCCGCCCCGCATCATTTCCCGCACATCGCCGGAGCGGACGGGACGGGGCAGGTCGATGCGATCGGGGAAGGTGTAGCGACCGTCGCAGTGGGCAACGAGGTGACGATCAACCCGTCGGTGTCGTGTGGACAATGCGCCGCCTGCCTGGCGGGCAACACGCCGTTCTGTAAGTCGTACGCGATCCTCGGTGAGCACTCGAACGGCACCCTGGCCGAATATGCAGTCGTCCCGGCGCGCAACGTAGTGCCCCGACCGGGCGGTGTGTCTGCGATCGAGGCCGGGTCGTACGGCCTCGCCTACGGGACTGCCATGCGGATGCTCCGCCGCGCAGGGCTCAAGGCGGGTGACGTTCTTCTCGTGGTCGGGATTGGAGGGGGTGTCTCCTCGGCCGCTCAGCTCATCGGCCAAGCGCTCGGAGCAGATGTCTTCGTCACATCCCGTAGCCCCGACAAGATCGCGGCCTCATTGGAGTTGGGAGCGACAGGCGGTTTCGACTCTGGGGGCGAATTCGCCAAGGACCTCAAGAAGTCGATCGGAAGAGGCGCAGACGTGGTGATCGAGAACGTTGGTCCGGCCACGTGGAACCAGTCGATTCGATCTCTCGAAGCCGGCGGTCGGTTGGCGATCTGCGGGTCGACGAGCGGCCCGAAGGTCGAAATCTCGGTCCCCTACCTCTTCTTCAAGCAACTCGAAATCATCGGGTCGACGATGTTCGACCATGCCGAGTTCGCCCGCGTGACCCGGCTCATCGATAGCACTGCAGTTCCCGTCATCGTCGACTCGGTCTATCCGTTCGAGGCGCTGCCGGAGGCTGTGGCCAGACTCGACTCGGGTCTCCAGCGGGGCAAGGTTGCCATCCAGCACGGATGACTGCGCCGGAAACGTTGCTTTGGCATTGCAGCGCGTAGTAGCGCTATTCTTTGTGGCCTGACGGTTCCTGATTTCGGTCGGGATACACGCCACGGGGGCGTGGTGAAGTCTGGAGTTCACGCCGGCCTGTCAAGCCGGAGGTCGCGAGTTCAAATCTCGTCGTCCCCGCCAGAAGCCCTGATCCGTCAGGGCTTCGTGGTCAGGTAGCTCAGTTGGTAGAGCGCTGGTCTGAAAAACCAGAGGTCGGCGGATCGATCCCGCCCCTGACCACTTCGAGGGCCTTCGTTCTACAGCAATGCTCCTCAACGAGGGGAGGATGCTACGCGGCACTCCGACACCCGCTTCAGTTGAAGCTCGACTGGAGCCGAGCGGGCGGGTCGTCAACCGATCGGTCGCCACGCGAGAGTCACACCTACAGATGTCCAGTGATTGATGATCTGCGCGGAAGATGCCGTCGGATCGCCCGCTCCGGCCTGAGGCGGATTCTCAATGGAGGGTTGGAACATCGCCGGAAGGTCGTCCCAGTAGAGAATCACAGGACCCGAAATCCCCATTGACTGACCTTCGACCTGCGATGCCTCGATTCCGAAGTCGCTGCGGAACCGGAAGGGAACGTTGTTCAGAATGGATGATTGGGGCAGCGGGAAACCGCTCTCCATGGCCGGTGCTCCGGGTGCTTCTATCTTCAAACGTGCCTCAGAATCCGAAGAGAAATGCGCATGAATCCGCAGATCCTCGACCGTCGGGGGAGTACCCGGGTTCCCCGATACAAGCGTGCCGAAAATGGCGAACAGCGCGCCTTCATGATCCGGTTGCGTCTCTTCTGCTTCGAGGATGCCGCTCCCCGTCAGCGTGAATGTGGCACCCTGGTTGGATGCCGACCCGCTCACTTCCCACGGACCGGTGGAATCGCCGACGGCTCTGATCTCAACCCGGCGCTCGGCCGGCTCTTCCCACGGTACGTCACGGTACATGTGGACATCGGCCCGGAGATGCACGTCGAACACGACGTCGGCCTCGAGCCCTTTCGCCAACCCATCTATATCAGCCGAGTAGTACATCTTTCCGCGCCACTGGGTCAGCGGCACAGGGTTGCTCTTTCGGCCGTCGACGATCACCGTCACCTCACCGGCCGCGGTCGGTCCCGTGTCCTCGATCTTGACGACCACAGTCTCTGCGCTCCAGTCGGCGGCATCCTTTTCGGTAGTTCCAATCTTTATCGTTCCGGGGCGAGTGCCGAACAAACCTTCTACGAACAGCTCATTGGAGTCCTCGTGAACCTCCATGAACTTGATCGACGGAATCAGGATCGTTTGACCAAGGTCGACGACCGACAGCTTCGCCTTCTTGTTGACGGGATCAACGATCTTCTTCCGTTCCTCCATGTATTTGAACACGCTCCCCGCGTCGAATGGGCGCATGTCCGGCCACTCGTTGGGAGGTGTCGTGTTGATCCCGAGGAGCCGATCGAAGAAGAGCGCTAGGACGATGGGGGCACCCCGAATCGCGACCGGTCTGTCCCATCCGACGAATGCGCCCACGTTTCCTGCGCGAGTTATGACGCCGCTCAGAGCAGTGCTCGTACAGGCGTTGAGCACCACCAGGGCTCCATCGGCGAAGTGCCATTCCTCAACGACCTTGTCGGTAATGGCATAGACCGACCTATGCTTTCTGCTTTGGCATTTGAGGGGTTTCCTCTCACCGGGGAGAAGGGCAAGGCATTCAGGATCCTCGGGGGCGAAGGCGACGTTAACTTCCCACGCCACCGATGCCCATGCCATTTCTCCGGCTTCGAGTTGTGCGGCGTACGCTACGTTGCCTTCCGGAGTGATCGGCGTGGTCGAAGTGAGTACGAAGGCCGGAGATTCGTTTTTGTGAAAGGGACGCGGCACAGTGCCACCGTGTCCGTTGTAGAGGAAGATGCCGCTCGAGCCGACCGACAGCAACTCATCTATGGTTGCGTCGTACCTCGACACGGAATAGCCGGCATCTGTCAACCATGGTCCGACCAGATCCCCGGCTCCCTCGTCCATTGGGCCGTACGCCTCGAGGATCACTGCCTTGGTTGAGGCTGGAATGGTCGAGCCGCCGCTGGCTTGAGCAGCGAGCGCCGGGACGAAGCGACCGCCGTCTGCTGCTGCCGGCATGGACGCAGTCAAACCGATCGCGGCACCCCCTGCCACCTCTTCCTCTGTTCTGTCGTAGGCGTTGTCGATGTGGACGTAGAGGCCGCCATCCGCAAAGACTCCCCAAACAATGTCGTCTTCGCTCACCCCGGCGTCGACGAACTCGAGTCGAGAACGGAGATACTCCGCGATCTGAATATGGGCCTCGTCGCCGTCGTCGCCGGTGACCGCAGCTGCGAATTCCACAACGTCGTCGATCACCGCCGCCCGCTCCTCTGCATCGATCTGAGGGCTGGTCGTGCTGGGTGCACTAACCCCCGGCGAGGGAGTTGTGTCGCCGTCCGGAGCTCCTGGCACTGAAGAGGTAGCAGTCCCGTTTGGTTCTGCGTTGCCGTCGATTGGTGTGCAAGCGGTCGCGAAGAGCACGACGACGACAGCAAGCGTGAGATACGACGTACGCGGTCCGTGTGTCGGCCCGTGCTGGCGTCGGATCGCACGAAATGGCCCGACAGCTCGGAGCATTTCGTCGCCGTGTCGCCGACGGGTAGGTGATTTCATGTGGGCAGGATACGGTTCCTCTCCAAAACCTCACCAAATCGGCTGTGATGCACTCCGAACCAACCGTTGACGGATATGAACCCCCGGGTGACAATGGCCGTGGGACGAAAGGTGGTGCAGAGCATGGACGATGTCCATCCATCCGATCACGAACCCACCGTGGCTCCATCCCCGAACAGCGTCCGGGCAGAACGATTCGGCGGCCCTGTTCTGACAGGGAATGCCGAATTCTCGGCCTCGGGATTTCTGGTCAAGAAGTGCGAGTTACGAAGCAGTGCGGGCAAGGTGGCGACAGTACGCGGCAACGACGTTCGATTCCGCGACGGCTCCAAATTGAGTTTCGAGACTTTCAGCACCGGTGTCCGCCCCCGGCACGGTCGGACGGTACTGGTGGATCTCGGGGGCAACATGCGGGCGGAGGCAGAGTGGACGGCCCTTGATCACTGTTTTGCGGTCCGCGCAGGCGATTGCACCTACACCATCGATCGGGACGAGCGCGCTGGTGGCTGGCGAATCCACGCCGACGGAGTGGTAGCGACGTTCGACCACCACAAGATCGAGGTTGAAGATCCGGTTCCGGTCGTCGCAGTGCTGCTGGCCTGGAGGGTCGCTCGCACGCTCGAACACCTCCCTGCCATTGGAAAACAGACCGCCAGAGCGTGGGATCGAACTGAAATCCTCGGCTCTTAGGGGCGAAGACTCGGGTCTTGCTCTTTGAGCATTGCTGCGCGACCTCGTGGTCGGGCACCGACCTCTCCGGACCCAGCCGAACTGCCTGGATGTGACTCACCCGATGCGCCCACTCGTTGAGTAGTCGCCGGTTCGCGCACTGTTCACAACTCTGTGTGTGAGAATCAGGAAGCTATGAGCTCCAGGATCCTCTCCACGTCCGCCGGCACGAACCAGCATTCGTTCACCACGAGTGACTGGGGTCTGTTCTGGTCGATCAGCATCATCTGGGGCTCGTCGTTCGTGCTGATGGATATCGGGCTCGACGCTTTCCGGCCCGGTTTGATCACGTGGTTGCGAGTCGCCTCGGGTGCCGGTGTGCTCTGGGTCTTCCGCAAGACGCGCCAACCGGTGGAGCGGGCCGACTGGCCTCGGCTCGTCGCCCTGTCGCTGATCTGGGTGGCGATCCCGTTCACGCTCTTCCCCATCGCCCAGCAATGGATCAACTCGGCGCTTGCCGGAATGCTCAATGGGGCCATGCCGATCTTTGCGGCCGCCATCGCGTCGATCATGCTCCACCGCCTGCCGAGAGGAGCACAACTGGCCGGAGTGGCCACCGGATTTCTCGGCGTCATCGCCATCGCCTCGCCCTCATTCGGCGAGGGCAGTTCGGAGGCGCTGGGCGTGGCGCTGGTGCTGCTGGCGACACTTTGCTACGGCCTGGCCGTCACGATTGCGACCCCGGTCCAGCAAAGGTACGGATCGTTGCCCGTCATGGGAAGAATGCTCGGATTGGCCGCCATCTGGACTGCGCCGTTCGGGCTCTGGGAAGCGCTCGATTCGAGCTGGAGATGGGACTCGTTCTTCGCGGTTACGACGGCGGGCGTGCTCGGGACCGGACTGGCGTTCGTCATCATGGGAACACTGACCGGACGGGTCGGTTCGACCAGAGCTTCATTCATCACCTATCTGATCCCGGTCGTTGCGCTGGCGCTCGGGGTCATCTTCCGCGGTGACGCTGTGACCGCAATCTCGGTGGCCGGCGTCGGCCTCGTTATTGCGGGTGCGCTGCTGGCTTCACGAGGCGAGGCCTAGGCGTCGGCCTTCAACACGTCGTCGATGCGACCGAGCAGTTCGTCGAGAGCGCCCAGGGACCTCCGCTTCCGGGCCTCGATGCAACGGCGGTGCAGTTCGATGTCGGGCCACCGGGCCTCGCGATCTAGTGCGGTGACGGTTCGCTCACTCATCTCGATGGAGAGTTCGAGCGCTTCTCGCATGGTTTCCCGCTCCGTGTGGTTACATCTACTGATTCGGCAACATCCCGCACTTGCTGAAGCCTGGATTTCTCGACAACCACTGGTGCAGATCCCGAATGGACAAGGTCACGATCGTCGGAACCGAGGACCAACCTGATCCCGAGCCACGCGGTCGCGGCTGGCTGCCCATCGGGATCATCGGCGGCATTGCGGTCGGGCTCCTGATCGCGACGGGGGCCCAACAGAACTCGCCAGATCCGAACACAACACCCTCGACGATCCCGGAGGTTGCTGCTCCGCCAACCGTGCCGGCCACAACCACGATGCTGGCCCCCTCCCGGCTCGACATCCTGGTCGACGGCTACGAGGGGACGCTGTACCTGGCCGGATTCCGCAATAGCCTGGGCGTACTGTGGCGGTGGGAGTCGCGAACCGGCACGCCGCTCGTCATTGATATCCCCGAGCGTATGAGATGGGCAGACTTCAACAGCTCCCGGGTGCGGATCGCGGCCGCGGCGCTCAGCACCGTTTCTCCCGGTTGGAACCTCTGGGTCGGAACACCCGAGAATGCCGAGCCGATCGCTCTATCTATGACGAGCTGGGCGTGGCATGCCACGGATCCCGGTCGAATTGCCTGGATCGAACTCGATCAATCACTTCCGGAGACCCTCCCCGCTTTGCTTCGAACGGCGACGCTGCCCGCCGGCGCAGACGGAGTGTTTCCCATCGCCGACGACCCCGCCGATCTGGACTCTGTTCCATCTGTAGTCCGCTTCGACGACCAGGGTTTCCTCCTCCAATCCCTAACCGACGAGGACGGCTATTCGCTGATCGCTATCGATCCCGAAGAGGGACGCGAGTCGGGTCGCCTGGCCGCCCGCTACCTCGGCGTGCTGCCCGACGGCGACGTTCTCATCTCGAATGCCGGCAGCCTCCAGCGCGTGTCTCGAGACTTGACTGAAACGGCCGACTTCCCGTTTCCAAGCGAAAAGCGGATGTCTGCGATCGTTACCTCATCGGCCCACAACCGGTGGGCGATCTGGGAGGTGGAAGACGCCACCGGAGTCGCAGCACCGACCCAGCTTTGGGTCCTGGAAGGCGAAGCGATCGTGTTCGAGACAACGCTTCCTCAGACGCTTCGGGCCGTGTCGTGGTCGGTGGATGGGCGCTGGCTCATCGCCGCAGTGGGTGAGCCTTCGCCGCTTTCCGGCTTCTCGTCCGGTCAGTTGTGGTTCATCGACACCGAGGACTGGTCGATGCATCAGATCGAGGCCCCCGGATACATCTTCGCCATTGCCGCGGTGCCGTAGGGAAACCCCGGGCGCTCGGCAGTCGTCCGCCCGGGCGCACGCAGCCGGCCGTCGCTAGCTGGAAAAGGCTACCGCCATCGGAGCTGCCCAGCGGCGCGCCACGATCATGTAGTGCTCGGATGCCTTCTCCCAGTCACCGGAAGCCAGCGCCGTGATCGACTCCCACACGTCCGCCGATGACTCGTCGAGTAGCAGATCGGCTTCCTGGAATAGGCAGGCCACCGACCCGTAGTCCAACTCGACCAACGCCTCCGCCGGGTAGCCCCCGATCCATTCCGCCAGTTCCTCGACTTCGGACACAACGCCGTCGTTCATTCCCACCTTGCGCAGAACGCCGATGACCTCTTCGAGGCGATTGATGGCTTCCTGCTGACCGGTCCGGTAGCGGAGCGACTTCAAGCCGTTTGCTTCGAACAACTCGCGCTCTGGCGAATGGAATGCAGAGAACCAGCGGAGCGGAACGTGCCACGGGGAAGTCAGAATGTACGACCGCGCCAGAGGTTGTTCTGACACGGCCTCGAGATGATCAGCAGCCATGCGCGCAACGCGCTCCGGAACCAGCAGTTCGCCGCCGATTCCGGCATAGGCGTTCCGAAACGCCAGCAAACCCTCCATCGCCCGCAACATCGGCCGCCTCGGGCATCCATACCTTGCCCCACGCCAATCGGCGATCAACACATCCTCACGCATCGAGCCACGCACCAATCCGACGTCGGCGGCAGCCTGCACCGAATCGCTCGGCTCGAACCTGACCTCAGGCAAGTTCAAGCCCTCGCTGCGTAGCGTTTCGACGAGAAGGTAGACGCGGAGGTAGGCGGTGGCCGTCATGGGGCCACATGGTAGGCCCGTATCTGACCAACGCCACGAGGCGCTCACCCGCGTCGCCCCGTTACAATGTGGGTGCAATTCAGCAAGTGAAGGGTGGCGCGCCTATGGGCGTATTCGACTTGGTCGAGCAGACCGGCCACGAGCAGGTACTCTACGGCTACGACGAGTGCTCCGGCCTCAAGACCATCATCGCAATCCACTCGACAGCCCTCGGGCCCGCCCTCGGCGGGCTTCGTTTTTATCCATATGAAAGCGAACAGGATGCGCTGACCGACGTCCTGCGGCTGTCGAAAGGAATGAGCTACAAGGCCGCCGCGGCAGGACTCGATCTCGGCGGAGGGAAAGCAGTCATCATCGGTGACTCATTCACCGACAAGTCGGAGCGACTCTTCCGGGCATACGGCAGGATCGTCGACTCGCTCCGAGGTCGCTATATCACCGCCGAAGACGTCGGAACCACCGCCAAGGACATGGAACTGATCCGGCGCGAAACGCTGTGGGCGGTGGGGATCCCGATCCCCGAAGGTGGATCCGGCGATCCTTCTCCGGCTACCGCCCGGGGGCTCTTCTCCGGCCTGACCGCCACCTCGGAGTTCTTCTGGAACACGCCGGACCTGACCGGTCGGAGGGTGGCTGTGCAAGGCGTCGGGAAAGTCGGCTACTACTACGTCGAACACCTCGTCAATGCCGGGTGCGAAGTCATCGTGGCGGACACCTACGGGCCAGCGGTCGACAGGGTGACCAGGGACTTCGGCGTGAAGGCGGTCGACCCCGAGGAGATCCTCTTCGTCGACTGTGATGTTCTCTCTCCATGTGCCCTAGGCGCGTCGTTGACGGAAGAAACGATCCCGAAACTATCGACACAGATAATCGCCGGCGCCGCCAACAACCAACTGGCTACCGATGAAGACGGTGATCGGATCGCCGGGTTGGGCATCCTCTACGCTCCCGACTTCGTCGTGAACGCAGGCGGTCTCATCAATGTCTTCGAAGAAATGCGCGGCTACCAGGAGTCCCGGGCCATGCACCACGTCGACAGCATTCACGATGCCACCACGCGCATCCTCGAGAAGGCGAGAAACGAGGGGAGCACCCCTCACCTAGCGGCAGTACAGGTGGCCGAGGAGCGCATGAAGACGATCGGCGATCTTCGTAGGTTCCGCCGGCACGGCGAAGACCGCAACTAGGAGAGTGTCAGTGGACCTGGAAGTAGGGGAGATCAAGGACAGTCACCTGGAGCTCGGTTTGAGCGACGAGCAGGTGATCGACCTGTACCGGAAGATGCTGCTGACGCGCATCGTAGACGACCGGACCTGGGCCCTGAATCGACAAGGACGGGCACCGTTCGTCGTCTCATCGTCCGGGCACGAGGCTGCTCAGGTGGCGTCCGCCTTTGCCCTCGATCCGACGATCGATTGGGCACTCCCCTACTACCGGGACATCGGGGTAGCGCTCGCCTGGGGATTCACACCATACGACTACTTCATGACGGTCTTCAGCCGGGCGGCGGATGTCACCAGCGGCGGGCGGCAGATGCCCGGCCACTGGTCAGACCCGGCCAGGAACGTGTTCAGCCACTCGTCCGCCATTGCTACGCAGTATCCCCACGCAGCCGGGATCGCCTACGCCCTCCAGATGGACAAGACCGGTGGAGTGGTCGCCGTCTACGGCGGGGAGGGATCGACCTCAGAGGGCGACTGGCACGAGATGATGAACTTCGCAGGGGTTCGCCGGCTGCCGTTGGTCGTAATCATCGAGAACAACCAGTACGCCATCTCGGTGCCGGAGACCGAGGAAGTCGGTGGCATCATCGCCGACCGGGCACTCGGGTATGGATTCCAGGGCGCTTTGATCGACGGCAACGACGCACTCGCCGTCTACGGGGCAACGAGATCGGCGGCCGAGCGCGCTAGAGCAGGCGAAGGGCCGACGCTCATCGAGGCACGCACCTACCGCTACTACGCCCACACGTCGGACGACGACGACAAGCTCTACCGCAGCCGGGAGGAGGTGGAGCAGTGGCGAAGACGGGACCCGCTGATCCTCCTCAAGCAATATCTGATTGAGGCTCGCTTGCTGCCGGACGCACTCGAGGAAGAAATCCAGCAGGAGTTGCGAGCCAGGGTCGCCGACGCGGTCGAGCAAGCCGAAGCCGAGCCGTACAGCGACGACGCGACGAGCAATGTATATGCCAATCCGATCGTCCCGTCGGTAGCTGCCACCGAGCCGGAGCCGGAGCCGGGTGGTGAAGAGGTCAACATGATCCAGGCGATCAACATGACCTTGCACGAGATCATGGCCGCGCATCCCGAGGCCGTGGTGTTCGGTGAAGATGTTGCCGATCCCAAGGGCGGGGTCTTCAAGGCGACGCAGGATCTGACCGACACGTTCGGTGCTGCCCGGTCGTTCAACACCCCCCTGTCAGAATCGCTGATCGTCGGTGCAGGTATCGGGCTGTCGGCAGCCGGGAAGATGGCACTGGCGGAGGTGCAGTTCGCCGACTACATCCATCCTGCGTTCGACCAGATCGTTTCCGAAGTGGCCAGAGTTCACTACCGGACCAACGGACGCTGGAACGTCAACATGGTGATCCGGACGCCCTACGGTGGCGGGATCAACGGCGGGTTGTATCACTCACAGTCGGTGGAGGCCTTCTACACGCATGTTCCCGGCTTGAAAGTGGTCGTGCCCTCGACCCCGGCCGACGTCAAGGGGTTGCTGTGGGAAGCTGCTGAAGACCCGGATCCGGTCTTGTTCCTCGAGCCCAAGAAGCTCTACCGGCTGGGACGAGGGCCGTACCCCAACGACAGATACAGGATTCCGCTCGGCAAGGCAGCCATCCGGCGACCGGGCCGGGATGTGACGCTCATCGCCTACGGGGCGATGGCGTTCTTCACGCTCGAAGCGGCTGCGTTGTTGGAGATCGACGGCGTCGACGCCGAGGTGATAGATCTGCGCTCGCTGAAGCCGCTCGACTGGCCGACCATCGAGGCCTCGGTACGAAAGACCAATCGGGTGCTCATCATCCATGAGGACAACGAGTTCATGGGCTTCGGGGCCGAAGTGGCCGCGCAGATCGCCGATCGGGCTTTCGAATCCCTCGATGCTCCCGTCAAACGGTACGCCTCCCCCGACGTCCCGACCTTCCCGTTCGCCACGGTGCTCGAAGAGAAGATACGCCCGAACGTCGAGGGCATCATCAAACGGGCGAAGGACCTGGTGGAGTACTAGCCCCCTCCAACCCGTTCTGGCGTCAGTTCGGGGTACATGGTGCCACGGATCGACGCACGAACGCATGACTTGGTTGGCGCTAGCCTCCGGGGCGAGCCGCTGAGAGGAACCCAGTGCGTCAGCTGAAGATCACCGAGTGGGATGACCTACGCGATCGCCATCCAAGCCATGCCCTCGTCGGAAACGTTGACCTGGTAATCATCAGATTCGACGATCGAATCTCGGTGCTCTACGGCCGCTGCCTCCATCGCGGGGCGCTGCTGGCGGACGGATTGATCCGCGGTGCCGACCTGGTGTGCGGGGTCCACAACTGGGATTACCGGTTCGAGACCGGGGTCTCCTCCTACGACCACACAGAGATCCTCCACAAGTTCTCAGCATGGGTTGAGGATGGTGCCGTGTGGGTGGATGCCGACGAGATTGCCGCATGGGAATCCGACAATCCCCAACCGTACAACCGAACCGCTTACCAGGGGCCTTATCAGGACCCTCACGGGACGCCGGACGAGCCACACGTCACTGAGATCCGGGAACTGGCGTCCCACGGCCTCGGGCGCGTCGGCCATCACGGCCCGCTGGCGGCGATGGGCGTTCCGCACTCACAGCTTCCGTCCTGGAACGATATCCAGTTCGTGACGGCGCAACTCGCCCGGTTCCCACAACTCGACGACGTTCCGGTCGGCTCCGGTCTAATCGTCGGCCCACAAGCGGCCAAACCCCTTCACCTCGACATCCCGATCATGGTCTCGGACATGAGCTTCGGAGCTCTCTCGCTGGAGGCCAAAGTGGCGCTGGCCAAGGGGGCTGAACTGGCCGGGACGGGTATCGCTTCTGGTGAAGGCGGAATGCTTCCGGAGGAGCAGAAAGCCAACTCCCGCTACTTCTACGAGCTGGCCTCGGCTCAGTTCGGGTTTTCATGGGACAAGCTGGCCGGGGTCCAGGCATTCCATTTCAAGGGTGGCCAGGGAGCCAAGACCGGGACCGGCGGTCACTTGCCCGGTGAAAAGGTGCGCGGCCGGATCGCCGAGGTCCGCGGCTTGCCGGAGGGCGAACCGGCCATTTCTCCTGCCCGGTTTCGGGATTTCGACGACCTGGACGACTTCCGGACTTTCGCCGAACGCGTCCGCCACGAGACCGGCGGAATTCCAATCGGGTTCAAGCTCTCTGCCCAACACATCGAAGACGACCTCGACGCCGCGCTCCAGATCGGTGTCGACTACGTCATCCTGGACGGACGGGGCGGCGGCACCGGGGCCGCCCCGCTCCTGTTCCGGGATAACATCTCCGTACCGACTACCCCGGCGCTCGCCAGAGCACGACGCCACCTCGACCAACGGGGCGTCTCCGGCAAGGTCACTCTGATCATCACGGGTGGTCTGCGGACGCCGGCCGACTTCGCCAAGGCTCTCGCGCTGGGTGCCGACGGCATCGCCATCTCCAACGCCGCCATGCAGGCCATCGGCTGCGTCGGGATGCGAGCCTGCCACACGAACAACTGCCCGGTTGGAATCGCCACCCAGCAGCAGCATCTGCGCGATCGCCTTCCGGTAAGCGTCGCCGCCGAGCGGCTGGCACGATTCCTCCAGGCCTCGGTCGAGCTGATGCAAGTGCTGGCCAGAGCCTGCGGCCACACCGACCTCCACGGTTTCGAACCGAGAGACCTCACGACCTGGAAGCGCGAGATGGCCGACCTGACCGGAATCCCCTACGGCGGAGTGACCCAAAGCCCGTTTTCGCGCGGGGATCTGCCCCTATAGGGTGGGAATCCCGCGCGAAAACGGGTTGGAAGGTGCCGTCACCTATCATTCCTGGAACGATGTCCCTCCTCACCGACCTCAGCGGACTGTTTGGCGACGCCTTCGCCTCGATCGGACTCGATCGGGCCTTTGGCGAGGTGTCCTTCTCGCAGCGGCCGGACCTGGGGCAGTTTCAGTGCAACGGCGCGCTCCCGGCGGCCAAGCCGGCCGGACGCAATCCGCGGGAGATTGCCCAAGAGGTGCTCGAGGTGGTTTCGGGAGACGAGCGGATTGCCGAACTGTCCCTCGCCGGTCCCGGGTTCATCAACATCACGCTGACCGACGAGTTCCTCGCCACCGAACTCGATGAACTGGCACACGATCCTCGCCTCGGCGTCGCCAAGGTGACCGAATCGCTTTCCGTCATTGTCGACTACGGCGGACCCAACGTGGCCAAGGAGATGCACGTCGGTCACCTCCGCCCCGCCATCATCGGCGAGTCGATCAAACGAATCCTCCGCTTCGAGGGCCACCAGGTCACAGGAGACGTCCACCTGGGCGATTGGGGAACCCCCATGGGCCAACTCATCGTCGAGCTCTCCGAACGGATGCCCGAACTCCCCTACTTCGACCCAAACGGCACCGGACCGTATCCCGCCGAGTCCCCCGTATCGGTCGCCGATCTCCAACTCATGTACCCCATCGCTTCGCAACGGGCCAAAGACGACGCTTCCTTCGCAGAGGCGGCCCGGCAGGCCACCCTCGAACTCCAGGATGGAAGGCCCGGATACCGGGCGCTCTGGCAACACTTCCGGACGGTCTCGATCGACGCCATGCGCGAGGTTTACGAAGACCTAGGCGTCCACTTCGATCTCTGGAACGGCGAGAGCACCGTCCACGATCGGATCCAACCGATGATCGAAAGGCTCATCGGAGCAGGGCTCACCCGGCTCAGCGATGGAGCCATCGTCGTCGATGTCGCCGACGAGGCCGATACCAAAGAGATCCCACCCCTGCTGCTGGCCAAGACCGACGGCGCCTACCTGTACGGCACGAGCGACCTGGCCACCATCGAGGAACGGATCGAGGATCTCGGCGCCCGGATCATGGTGTACGTGGTCGACGTCCGCCAGTCGCTGCACTTCGAGCAGGTATTCCGGGCCGCCCGCCTCACCGGCATCGCCGCCCCCGACGTTGTGCTCGAACACGCAGGAAACGGCACCGTCAACGGACCGGACGGCAAGCCCTTCAAGACCCGGGACGGGGACCTCCTACGACTCGCCGACCTGGTCGCAATGGTGGTTGAGCGAGCCACGCAGCGTCTCGATGAGAACGAACTAGCCACCGGATACCCCCGGGAAGAACGGCACCGCATCGCACACCTCGTTGGTATGGCGGCGTTGAAATTCGGGGATCTTCACAACCACCGAGCCTCCAACTACATCTTCGACGTCGAACGCTTCACTTCGTTCGAGGGTAAGACCGGACCGTATCTTCTCTACGGAGCGGTTCGCGCCAAGTCGATCCTTCGTAAGGCAGCAGAGGGTGCCCTCGACGGTGGGCCGATCATTCCCGCCAGCCGGGATACCGAGCGGAATCTGATGCTGCAGCTCACCCGGCTGCCGGAGGTTTTCGCCCGGGCAGTGGAGCACCGAGCGCCGAATCAGCTGGCCGAGTACGCCTTCGAGTTCGCGGCGGATTTCAACCGCTTCTTGGCTGACTGCCACATCCTGTCCGAACCCGATGCAGCCCGCCAGGGCTCATGGCTTGCTCTTGTCGGCACAACGCTACGTCAACTCGAACTGGTCCTGGATCTCCTGGGAATCGACATTCCGGAACGGATGTAGACGGCCCGTCGGTGCCGGAGTCCAGTTGCCCATAGCTCACAGCTCAAAGCCCATTCGCCCGGTAGGCTCGGAGCCATGAACGTTCGCCCTGCCCGTCCCGATGACGAAGCGGCCGTTGTCGCGTTCACGACCGGCACATTCGAGTGGGGAGATTACGTTCCGGATAGCTTCGGCCGGTGGATGGCTGAAGACGACAACTCCAACATCCTCGTGGCCACCGATGACGCGGACCGGCCCGTCGGCATGGTGCGCATTGTGATGATGTCGTCCGAGGAGGCCTGGCTCCACGCGGCGCGGGTCCATCCTGATGCGCGGCGCCGCGGCATTGCCGCTGAAGTGACGAAGGCCGCCAATCAGTGGGCGGCCGACCAGGGAGCGCGAGTCGCCAGGCTCCTTACCGAAACCTGGAACACCGCCGCTCAGGCCCAGGTCCGGAAGGCCGGGTACCGTGATGTTTCAACCTGGTTCTATGCGGTTCGGCAGATCAGCTCGACGCAGCCCAACACGAGTGGAAACGGCGGCAAACGGGTGCCGGGTGAAGAACGACTGACTCCGGCGCCGGCCGCCGAAGCCGAACCCGCCTTCCTGTCCTGGTCGAGCGGCGACCTCATCCGACACAGCCGCAGTCTCTTTCCGATCTCCTGGATGTTCCGCAGCCTGCGCCTCGAAGACCTCGCCCAGGCGGCCAAGGACCGGAGGTTCTGGGGTTGTCCGGCCGGCTGGGTCATCGGCGAGTTCGATGACGACTCGTTTCACGTGTCATGGATGTCGACCGGACCGGAGGACGTCTATCCGCTGACGCGAGCACTCCTCGATCGGGCCACCGACATGGGGGCCGAGCGGCTCACGGCACTCGTTCCCGCCGTCGGCTTCGTGGAAAAGACATTCCAACGAATTGGGGCGGAACTCCATCACGACATCTTGTGGGAGTACGCCTTGTAGGGGGTTCTGGGTTGTAGGTTCCGGGTTTTAGCGCGCCGGAGCCCAGAGACGCCCGGCTCTAGATCGCTCCGGCGATGAAGAAGGCTGCCGCCGTCGCCCAGATGGCATAGAAGATGGGTAGCTCGATTTCCTCGATCCAGGAATTGTGACCCCACAACTCCCGCACGCCCCAGAGGGCCGGAACCCCGAGGAACAACCCGGCCGTCATGCCGGCCCGCCCTGCGCTGCGGATCACCGTCACCGCGAAATCGAACGGTATCGGCAGATCCTCGATGAACCCACGGCCGATGTTGGCGATGACAAACAAGACGAGTCCGACGAGCAGAGCGCCGAGGGCGCCGGCGACCGCCACCTCGATATCGGTGAAGGTCCCGCGCCGCCGCGTCGAGTAGCCGATCGGCCCCTCAACGGCCACGCCGAGGGCAAAAGCACCGAACACCGCAATGACCAGACCGGATCCGAGCATCGAGCCGGTCGAGTCGGTGAGACCAATCTCAACGACGTCGAAGCCGTCGAGCAGCACGGCAATCGCCAGGCCGACGAGGCCGGTGCCGACGACCAGCAATCCAACGTCGAAACTCGTGCCAAGGGTATGCATCCCGAGTCCAAGCAGCCGGCGCATCTGCGACGCGGCGGGAACCGGGGTTGAGGAGTTCACATCAGTCAACGGGTGCCTTCGTCGGCGAGCGACCAGCCTACCGTCTCGATGTCTCCAGCTTGCAGCGCTTCCCAATAGAGCTCGACCGGGTGGGCCACCCGGTAGGCGCCACCGAGGTATCCGCGCAGCTGGATCTCACAGCCGGGGTTAGCCGACGCCACCACGGTCGATCCAGACGCCTTCACTTGTTCGGCCTTCTTGTGGCCCAGCTCGGCCGAAGCAGCCGGTTGGAGCACGCTGTACAAACCTGCAGCTCCGCAGCACATGCCAACGTCGTCGATCTCAACCGGCTCGTACCCGGCCGCCGACACGATCGTCCGCGGCTGCGCCGTGATCCGCTGAGCATGGCGCAGGTGGCAGGGATCTTGCATCGCCACTTTGCCTCTCGGTACCTCGAGACGAGGTAACCGGCCGTCTTCGATGGCTGCGGCAACGACTTCGGTCACATCCTGGACCTTCGAGGCGAAGATCTCACCCGCGTCGCCCGCCCAGTTGCCGTATTCCTTCAAGTGGGCACCGCAGCCTGCGGCGTCGGTAACGATGAGGTCTGCCGACACGAATGCCTTGATGTTCTGTTTCGCTAGACGCCTGGTCCCGTGCACATTCCCATCGTGAGCAGCTAGGGCGCCACAACATGTCTGACCATCCGGCAGCACCACCCGGTAACCGGCGCGGCGGAGGACCTCGATCGTCGCCTTGTGTACGTCACCAAACCAGGGGTCCATCACGCATCCGGCGAGCACCGCCGCCACTCCCGAACCGGTTGGAGCAACCGGAGTGAAGGTGGACCCGATGGTCGAGACGGGTCGTTTCGGCAAGGGGCGGAGTCCGCCGATCGACCTCCGCACCTGTCGGGGAAGGAATCTGGCCGGCACGGTGCGCTGAACCAGCCTGGCCATCCGGGTCGCCAATCGCATCGCCCGGACACTCCCGATCAACCTTCCGGTGATCAACTGCCGGACCCGGCGAACCGGAGAGGGGAGTTGGGCGGCGATCTCGATCCGGGCGCCTTCCATGGCGCGACCGAAGGGAACCAGCGACGGGCACACGACTTCACAGGCCCGGCATTGCAGGCAGAAACTCATCAGGTCATCGAAGACATCGTTGACCTCACCATGGCCCTTAGCCACCGCCGACATCACCATCAGGCGGCCGCGCGGCGAGGCCGACTCCATGCCCGTCAACCGGAACGTCGGGCAATGCGGTAGACACAGTCCGCATTGGATACAGGCAGACAGCTCGGCTTTGGTTGGTGCTTCCAGGGTCGTCCAGGCCATCACAGACCTCCCGGAAGCCGGCCGGGATTCAGGATCCGAACGGGGTCGAATCGCTGCACGATCCTGTTCTGAATCGACAGGCTCGGAGGCGGGGTACCCCACGGGTCGATTCGCTCATACAGCCCGGGAGGGCCATCGACCAGAACGAGGGCCCCACCCACCGATTCGGCCCAGGTGCGCAAGGCGCTAACGTCGCCCTCGTCACCTGCCATCCGCAGTTCGCCGACTCCGAGTGCCGCTTGATAGCTGTACTTGCCGCGGACCTCCTTGATGGCCGTTCGGAGCAATGCGGGAGGAACTCGCAACGACCATTGCACCTCGCCGGCCGGATCCTCCGGCCAGTCCCACCCTTCGACGGGATCGGCGCCCAATGCCGCGCTTTGACCTTCAACTTCCTCCGGAGTTCCGCCCAGGTAGACCCTCGTGGTTCCGTCGCACTCGATCACGGCCTGCGGACGGTAGGCGGCAGCCAGGGCTGCATCACCATCAGCCACCGTCACGCATCCTCTGGCGGATGGGAGCGGCCAGAGCTTCAGGCACACCTGCACGATTACGCCGAGGGAACCGAACGAGCCGGTCGCCAACCTGGGCAGATCGAAACCGGTCACGTTCTTGACGACACGACCGCCACCACGGACCTGACGGCCGTCACCGGTGACGAGATTGACCTCGAGAAGTCGCTCGCGAGTAGGACCGTACCTCGCGCGCCGCCAACCACTGATACCGGCAGACACAACGCCCCCGACGGAGGCATTGCCGGGAGTCTCGGGCAAGGCCGCGGTCAGATTGTGCCCGGCGAGAAGGTCCTCGAGATCTGACACCCGGACGCCCGCCTCCACCGTGACGGTGAGGTCCTCAGGCTGGAAATCGACCACTCGATCGAGACCGGCGGTCGACAGCACGACGACGGGGTCGAGCCGCCCGCCGTAACCCTGGTGAGTTCCGCCACCCCAGATCAGAGTCCGTAGATGGTGCTCACTGGCGGTGTCGAGAATCGCACCAACCTCGTCGAACGATGAGGGGGCAACCGTCACATCTGCCTCCGGCGCACCGTCGACCGGGGAGCTCTGAGCGGGTAAACCATCTAGTGCAGAACGGACGGAGGTCACACCCACATCCCTTCGAGTGGCGGCCGGCCGAGGTCGAAGCAGCGTGAACCGGCCGGCAGGATCTTGTCCGGGTTGAGCGCCTGCGCCGGATCAAAGGCCTCACGTATGCGGGCCTGTGCATCGAGGTCTGCTTCGTTGAAGACGAGCTTCATGAGATCCCGCTTCTCGATTCCGATGCCGTGCTCTCCTGAGAGGGCACCCCCTACCTGAACGCATACTTCGACCAACTCCCGCGCAGCAGCCTTCACCCGATCGAGCATTCCTTCTTCTTCCGAATCAAAGGCCATCAAGGGGTGGAGGTTGCCGTCACCGGCGTGGAAAACGTTGAGCATTGTGATCCCGTGGCGATCAGCGATCTCGTACACCCGGGTCATGGTCTCGACGAGCTTCGTACGGGGGACGACCGTGTCGTGCAGGTAGTAGTCGGGCGCGGCCTGGGCGACGGCACCGAAGGCCGACTTACGACCCAGCCAGAGTTTGGCCCGCTCGCTTTCATCGGCTGCCACCCGGAGCGTGGTGGCGTTGTTCTCCCTGGCAACTTCGCTGATGATGGCGGCCTCCGCCTCGACGGCAGCCGAGAGGCCGACCACCTCAGCGAGGAGCACGGCGGCGGCGTCGGTGGGGAAACCGGCGCTGACGAACCGCTCAACTGCCTGGGTCATGCGCTGATCCATCATCTCGAGAGCGGCAGGCACGACACCGCGGGCGATGATGCCCGAGACGGTGGCCGCGGCGTCCTCGACGCTGGCAAAGCCGGTGAGCAGGGTTCGCACATCGGGTGGATTGGGCGTCAGTCGCACGAGGGCTTTGGTGATGATCCCGAGCGTGCCTTCCGATCCAACCACCACGCCGCGCAGATCGAGCCCGATCGGATCGGGAGCCGGCCCACCCAGCATCACCACGTCACCGTCGGCGGTGACCAGTTCGACCGCAAGGACATGCCCGACCGTCGACCCCTCCGCAAGACAGTGAGGGCCTCCCGAGTTGTTGGCGATGTTGCCCCCGATGGTGCACGCCGACTGGGATGACGGGTCGGGTGCGAAATGGAAACCATGCGGTTCCGTCTGCTTCGAGAGGTCGAGGTTGATGACCCCGGGGCCCACCCAGGCGGTGGCATTTGCTTCATCGATCTCGACGGAGTTCATCTTGGTCAGGACAACCACCAGGCCGGGTTGGGTAGGAATCGCTCCTCCGGCCAAACCGGTCCCGGCCCCCCTCGCAACGATCGGCGTGCGGTAATGCCTGGCAACGCGCACGATCGCCGCCACTTCCGCGGTTGTCTCTGGGAAGGCGACAAGTTGCGCGTCACCCCTGACGACACCTGAGTCCATGCCGTATACCCAGCGTTCGAGCGGTTCAGACAACACCCGATCGTGCCCGAGAATGTCCCGAAGTTCGGCAGTGAGCGTCATGCGGGCAGGTTACCGAAATCAGACGACACATGAGCCGGGCAATCGCCCATAGGACGCAGGCCATCGGTCATAGGGCCGGGTCAGCTCGGAGGTCGGTCCAGCGTCCGCCAATTGAACGCGCCACGGAGATCCAGATCCACTGCAACGGCTTGCCGTTCGTCGAGTGCTTGCAGGATCCAACCCGGCACCGGATGAATGATGGCAATGTCGCCGTCTTCGTCGAACAACACGAGGCTGAGCGGGGTCGCTTTCGCATATTGCCCGCGAATCGATAATTCCCCTCCGCCCGGAACGAGTGCTTCGGGGCCGGTGAGGCCAACCGAGCTGAGCAAACCGACGGAGGTGACGCTATCGGACGTCAACGAGTGATGGATGACCACGACTTCACCGTTGCCCCATTCGATCTCGAGAGCAGCGGCGGCACCATCGGGAAGATGATTTCTGGTCCAACCGAGTCGTCGATCGACCGGATCCCACTCGAGCCAGATGTCTAATTCGGGAGTGCCGAGATAATCCCGCACAGATTCGCCTCTGAACCGCAGGAGTGCTTCGGTACGCATCCCCACGTCCCAGAAGGGCTCACCGGCGGCTCGCGCCAGACCGAGCAGAAACAGCTCCTGCCGGTAGCCAACCAGGGCCCGCATCGTGTCGACACTCGGAACCTCACCGTCTTCGAGCAGCGCAGTGAGTTCTTCTGCGCCAACCTCGTCGAGGCCGGCCACGGGCACCTGATCAGAATCGAGTACAAGGCCTGCCCACCAGTCGGTCGGGACACCGCCACCAGCGCCGTCCCAATGACTGAAGAACACGAAGAACTCGCCCGGGCCGGTCCTTGCCGCGGCCGGGAGGATTGCCTTTCCCTGGAGAGGGAGGGGTGGAACTGCCAGGGTGCCGGCAGTGGACGGCAAATCATCGGAGACCCACAGGATCTCCTCCACCTGGTAGGTCATCGGCCGAAGGCAGCTATCCCAGCCCTCGACGTCGATCCACTCCGACCCTGAGGACTGCACCCTGGCAACGGCACTCACGCCCTCCAACCCCGCCCCCTCGAGACCCGGCGCGTCGTAATCGATCACCTGGAACGGCCAGGCGTTGACGACCGACTGCCTGACCTCGATCAGGTTGCACCTGGCGGTCACAGAGGCGTTCCAGGCGACGAGCAGCACCACCAACACAAAGCCAGATGAGACGAGCAGCCACCAGCGGATTCCACGGTTAGAAAACACGGGTGAAGCGGCGGGTGCCGGGCTCATGGCGTTCCCCAACCCCCACCGCCGGGGGTGCGAACGAGGAGCCGGTCGCCGGGTCCAACGTCGAAAGTCGACTTGCCGGGCACTCGCTCGGGGCTCCCTCCTTGGCGGATCACCCAATCCTCCCCGGTCGCGCCTGGTGCGCCGCCGGCCAGCCCCCAGGGACGATTGCGCCGCCGTTCCCCCATTAACGACACGGTGGCAGGCGCGGTGAACTCGATTTCGCGCTCGATACCCTCGCCTCCTCCAAACTCACCCGCACCGCCACTGCCGCTCCTGAGACCGTACCGGACCACACGGAAGGGGTAGTGGGTTTCCAGTGACTCGATCGGCGTGTTCCTGGTGTTCGTCATGCCCGTATGGATGCCCGATTGCCCCCGCTTGGTCGGTCGGCCGCCTTGTCCACCGGCCAGCGTCTCGTAATAGGCAAACTCGTCCGACCCGATCAGGACGTTGTTCATGGTCCCCTGCGAGGCGGCAGGCACCCGATCCGGAGCAGCCTGCGCCAGGGCGCCGAGCAGCACGTCGGCGATCCGCTGGCTGGTCTCCACATTCCCTGCCGCCACGGCTGCCGGGGCTTCTGCTGCCACCAGCGAGCCGGGCGGCGCCGTCAATACCAACGGGCGATAGCAGCCGCCGTTGGCCGGAATCGACGGGTCGGTGGCAACGCGCACCGCGTAGTACAGGCAACTCCGGGTGACCGCCTCGACGGCGTTGATGTTCCCCTCGATCTGGTCGTGCGTGCCTGAGAAGTCGGCGCTGAGCCGATCACCGTCGATATGCACGGCCACCTCGATGGGGAGGTCGTCCTCGCCCCACTCCATCACGTCGGAGAACCGGAACACACCGTCCGGTAGGCCGGACAGAGCAGCCCGCATACGACGCTCCCCGTAGTCCAGCAGGGCGGAACTCAATGCCTCGTACAGCTCAACCCCGCCGGCACCGATGAGCGCCAGCATCCGCCTCGCCCCGACTTCATTGGCGCCCAGTTGGGCTGAGAGATCACCGAGTCGCTCGGCGGGGGTCCGGGTGGCCAGGAGGAAGGGTTCGAGGAATTCCGGAACCCACTCGCCGGCGCGGACTGCCAGCGTCGGCGGAACCCGGTGACCCTCCTGATCGACGACGACCGCGTGGGCGGGCATCGAACCGGGCGCCTCACCGCCGACATCGGCATGATGTGCACGATTGGCGACCCAGCCGACGATCCGCCCGTTGAAGAACACGGGGCGGACCAGCGTCAAGTCGTTCAGATGCGTACCACCGAAGAACGGATCGTTGACCGCGTACTGAGCGTCGGGCTCAACCCCGGCACCGAACTGCTGGAGGACGGCCGCCACCGAAGCAGGCATCGATCCGAGGTGAACCGGGATGTGCTCGGCCTGAGCCAGCATCTCACCGGAGGCAACGAAGATCGCAGCAGAGCAGTCTGCCCGTTCCTTGATATTCGGCGAGTAGGACGTCCTGCGCAGCACCAAACCCATTTCGTCGGCGATCGAGCCGAACTGGTTTCTCGCCACTTCCAGCGCAATCGGGCTGATGCTCACCACGACACCTCGAGGGCGCCCGAATCGACGACGACGGCCCGCTCCCCCGGTCCCAGATACGTTGTCGCCTCGCCCTCTTCGATAACGGCCGGGCCGGAGACCTCGCCTCCGACCGGCAAACCCGCTCGCCTCCAAACGGATGCGCGGACCGGGCCATCGGCCGTCAGAATCTCACGGCTCCCGCGCTCTTTTTCGCCGGTGGACCGGAACACCGGGAGGTCGTCCCAGGTCATAGCTGGATCTCCGACGGCTTCGGCGCGGAGTGTGACAACCTCGACCGGATCCCCCGACCGGGCGAATCCGTTGCGCTCACGATGCGCGAGATGAAAGGAGCCGGCCAGGGCGTCCCATCCTTCTCCCGGGTGATAGCGAACAGAGGTTTCGTGCGCCTGCCCGAGGTAGCGCACATCGGCTACGATTTCGACGCTGGTGGGCGCCCGGCCGGTGTGTACCCGGAAGGTGTGCGTCGCCGCCCGTTCCAAGGCGAGCGCCTGCTCATCTAGATACTCGCCGTCGCGGAGCAAGACACTGAGGGCCAGATCATGGCGGGGAGGGCTGAGCAGCAACCCGAAAGCAGAGAACACGCCGGCGAACGGGGGAATCACGACGCCGGCCATTTCGAGGTTGCGGGCCAATGCTGTGGCGTGCAGACCTCCTGCGCCGCCGAATGCCACGAGCATCGCGTCACGCGGGTCCGCTCCTTCTTCCACGGACACCGCCCGGATCGCCCGGGTCATGTGCGCCTCGACTATCTCTACGATTCCCAATGCGGCCTCTTCGGCGGTCAGATCGAGGTTTGCTCCCAATCGCTCGAGAGCCGCTCTCGCTCGTTCGGGCCGCAGCCGGACCGATCCGGCCAGAAGCGTCTCCGGTCCCATCCGCCCCAGGGTGAGGTTGGCGTCCGTGACCGCCGGCTCATCACCACCCCGGTCGTAGCAGGCCGGTCCCGGCCGCGCTCCCGAACTGCGCGGACCAACTCGCAGCGCTCCGCCGGAGTCGATCCAGCCAACACTTCCTCCCCCCGCTCCGACCGTGTGGACGGCGACCGATGGCATCCGGCACGGGTATCCGGCGACGGCGCGCTCGTATGACACCTCGGGACGCCCTCCCTCGATCCGGCACACATCCGTGGAGGTCCCGCCCATGTCGAACGAGATCAGCCTGCCGTGACCCATGGCCACTCCCAGGGCTGCGGTTGCGACGACGCCGCCGGCCGGACCAGACAGGAGGGCGGCGGCCGGAAGGAGGCCGGCGGCCCCGATGTCCATCAAACCACCGGAGGACCGCATAACCAGGACATCCTCGGGTAATCCCGCCTGGTGAGCCCGCTCAACCAATCGCTGCAAATACGAAGCCATCACCGGCGTCAGGTAGGCATTGAGGACGGTGGTTGACGTTCGCTCATACTCCCGTAACTCGCCGACCACCTCACTGCTCATCGACAAGGGGATGCCGGGCAGAACTGCCGCAAGGGCGTCTCGAACTGCCTCCTCATGATCGGGGCTGGCGAAACCGTATAGGAGCGAAACGGCGACTGCTTCGGGAGCGGTGGCCGCGACGGCCGCCGCCAGCTCCTCCAGCCCGGCGGGGGCGGAGCCGTAGGCACCGGTCAATGACGAGCGTTCTCTTGCGCCGAACCTTCGACCCGCCGGCACGAGTGGATCGGGTCGATCGACGAAGCTGTCGTAGAGGGAGGGCCGGTCCTGGCGGCCGATCTCGATGATGTCGGCGAACCCGTCCGTCGTCACCAGCGCGGTTCTGGCGCCGTTGTGCTCGAGCAGCGCGTTCGTCGCCACGGTTGTGCCGTGCAGCAGGGTGGCCACTTGCCGCCCACCGGTCACGTCACGCGCCCCGGCTACAACGCCCTCCGACTGGTCGGGCGTCGACGACGTCTTCCCAACCTTGAGTTGGGTGCCGTCCCACCAGGCCAGATCCGTGAAGGTACCGCCAACATCAACTCCGAGCGTCATGGCACCTCACTACGATGCATGGCGACGGAAGGACGAAAGATCATGCCGGTTCGAATCGAGAACACGCCCAATCCGAACGCATTGAAGTTCACCGTCGGCGTCGATGTGGGTGGCCCGAAGACGTTCATTCCCGGCCAGGAAACCGAGGACCCGCTGGCCACTGCGCTGTTCCGACTCGAAGGCGTGACCAGTGTCTTCATGACCGCCGATTTCGTGACGTTGACCAAAACTCCTGATGCCGACTGGGGAGCAATCGCTCCGGCCGCTCAAGCGATCCTAGAGGCTGAGTTCCAGGAATAGGTTCCCGAAAGAGGTTCTAGGTCATAGGTTGTAGGGGGGAAGGTCCAGGACATCGTTGGCGGTTTGTAGACCGTCTATGGGGTTCAGGACATCGTTGGTAGTGGGCC